>JAIEMH010000179.1 GCA_019752245.1 Flavobacteriaceae bacterium | reverse complement strand
GAATGGACCTGATGTAGCTTCCGGTGTCATTTTTCTTCATCGAGGCTATTTTAAAAGTAACACATGAGTCGAGTCGACTCAATAATAATTGTAATTAATTTTATCAAAAACATTTAATTAAGTATTCTTTGTTACCCAAAAGGTTTTAAAGAATACTTATTTCTTTATATAAAAAAGCAATACCTTTGCAAACTGATTAAAAAACAATGAGATTACACAGAAATTTAGTTTACACAACAATTGATTCATTAAATGCAATTTTCAATGAAAATGAATATGCCGATAAAGTTGTTGCAAGAGCTCTAAAAAAAGACAAACGTTGGGGAAGTTCCGACAGAAAGTTTGTTGCAGAAACCATCTACGAAATTGTACGATGGAAACGCTTATACGCAGAAATTGCCGAAGTCAAAGAACCCTATAATCGTGAAGATTTGTGGAGAATGTTTGCGGTTTGGGCAGTTCTACGTGGATATCCAATTCCAGATTGGAGACAACTTGAAGGCACTCCTGAAAGAAAAATTAAAGGAAAATTTGATGAATTATCAAAAATTCGAAAAATGCGTGAATCTATTCCAGATTGGATGGATGAAGTTGGTGTAAAAGAACTTGGCGAAGAACTTTGGACAAAAGAGATTGCGGCTCAAAACCAACAAGCTAAAGTTATTTTAAGAGTTAACACATTAAATACTACCAAAGAAAAGTTGCGTGCTATTTTAATGGATTTAAATATTGAAACCGAATTTTTACCCAATCAACCAGATGCGTTAGTACTTAAAGAAAGAGCAAATGTTTTCTTAACAGATGCTTTTAAGCAAGGTTTGTTTGAAGTTCAAGATGCTTCATCTCAACTTGTAGCTCGTTTCCTTGATGTTCAACCAGGCATGAGAGTTGTAGATACTTGTGCTGGCGCAGGCGGAAAAACGTTGCACATGGCTTCTTTGATGGAAAACAAAGGTCAATTAATTGCAATGGATTTATACGAAAGTAAATTAAAGCAATTAAAACTAAGAGCAAAAAGGAACGGTGCATTCAATATTGAATATAGAATTATTGATACTACTAAAGTTATCAAAAAACTTCACGAAAAAGCAGATCGAGTTCTAATTGATGCTCCTTGCAGTGGTTTGGGTGTTTTAAAAAGAAATCCAGATGCAAAATGGAAATTACAACCAGAATTTATTGATAATATTAGAAAAGTACAAGCAGAAGTTTTAGAAAATTATTCTAAAATTGTTAAACCAGGTGGAAAATTGGTTTATGCAACATGTTCAGTTTTACCCTCTGAAAATCAAGAACAAATTAAGAAATTCTTAAGCACTGATATTGGAAAAAGCTTTACTTTTGTCAAAGATTCTAAAGTGTTAGCTTCTCAATCTGGCTTTGATGGATTTTATATGGCTCTTTTAGAACGAAATTTATAAAAAAAAATATGAAAAAAATTATTACTTTAATTGCATTTTTATCTGCAGTAATTGGGTTTTCTCAAGAACTACAAAAAGTTTCCAACATTAATGCACTTCCACAACCTCCAGGATATTATGCTAATGCAACTGGTTCAGGTTTTGCATTAAAAACACAATTAAAAACTATCATTACTAATGGTCATAACGATCAAGGATATGGTGCTTTATGGACATTATACACTAATGCTGCATTTCGTGATAACTATTATGAAAATGACAATTCATTAATTGATATGTATTCTGAAAATCCAACTGGTCCAGATCCGTATAATTTTACAACTACAGGTCAACAATGCGGAAGTTATGCAAATGAAGGAGATTGTTACAACAGAGAACACATAGTTCCTCAGGCTTATTGGGATGGCGTTGCTACAAATCCAATGAAAAATGACCCTTTTCACGTTGCACCTGTTGACGGAAAAGTTAATGGTTTAAGAGACAATTTTCCTTATGGAAGAGTGAATTCTGCAAGTACAACTACTGCAAACGGATCAAAATTAGGATCTAATCTAAACTCTGGATATTCTGCTGGATATTCTGCTACAGTTTTTGAACCAGTAAATGAATTTAAAGGTGATATTGCCAGAAGTATTTTTTACTTCGCTACTCGTTACGAGGATCAAATGGTTAGTTTTTATAATTCAGCAACTGTCGCTTCTAAAAACATGTTTGACGGTTCGGCAAACAATGTATTCTCTCCTACTTTCTTAAATATCTTAATTACATGGCACAACCTAGACCCAGTAAGTACAAAAGAGATAGAAAGAAATAATGTTATTTATGGCTTTCAAGGAAACAGAAATCCATTTATAGATCATCCAGAATATGTTTGTCAAATTTGGGCTGCTGCATGCGCTGCTTTAAGTAATCCTACATTAGAATTAGCTTCAATATCAGTATATCCTAATCCGTCAAATGATCATAAAATAAATATTGATAGTGATATTGCAATTGACGATATTCAATTAATCAATATCAATGGACAATTGATGATGGAAATTAAGAAACCTATTTTCAATAACAATTCTTATACTCTTGATAATTTACCACAAGGTTTTTATTTCTTGAAACTAAGTTCAGAAAATCAATCGTTGGTTAAGAAAGTAATCATCAACTAAAACGATATTACATAGCACACAAAAAAAGAGCTTTAGACAATTCTAAAGCTCTTTTTTTATACTTATTTTCTTAATTTATTCCTCTTCTTCAGAAGCATTTGACTTAGAATAATTACGCCACTTTTCGATACAATCTGTCATATCCTTTGGCAATTCAGTATCAAATCTCATATACTCTTTTGTTGTAGGATGAATAAATCCAAGTGTTTTTGCATGTAGCGCTTGTCTAGGTAAAGTCTTGAAACAATTATCAACAAACTGCTTGTATTTGGTAAATGTAGTGCCTTTTAGAATCAAATTTCCGCCATAACGTTCATCATTAAATAAAGTATGTCCAATGTGCTTCATATGCACACGAATCTGATGTGTACGTCCAGTTTCTAACTTACATGAAATTAAAGTTACATAGCCAAAACGTTCCAATACTTTATAATGAGTAACCGCATGTTTACCTATTTCTGGATCAGCAAAAACCGACATTTGCATTCTGTCTTTTACGTGACGAGCAATATTACCAGTTATTGTTCCTTCTTCTTCTTTAACATTTCCCCAAACTAAAGCAATATATTCTCTTTCGGAGGTTTTGTCTTCAAATTGTTTAGCTAAATGTGTCATTGCAGCTTCAGTCTTGGCAACAACCAAAAGCCCTGAAGTATCTTTATCAATTCTATGAACTAAACCTGGACGTTCAGAACTGTTTAACGGTAAATTTTCAAAATGAAAAGCCAAGGCATTAACCAAAGTTCCGGTATAATTTCCGTGTCCTGGATGTACTACAAAATTAGGTGGTTTATTGATAAGCAGCAAAGCATCATCTTCATAAACAATATCCAACGGAATATCTTCTGGATCTACTCTATTCTCAAACGGTGGATGTGCTAATAAAATACGAATTACATCTAACGGTTTTACCTTATAA
>JAIEMH010000381.1 GCA_019752245.1 Flavobacteriaceae bacterium | reverse complement strand
GCATTTTACTTTAAATTTACTCCAAGAAGATGTTTTTATTTTCTCAATTTGAGTTTCAATTGGAGCAACACTTATTGTAATTGATGATTCTGGAAGTTGATTTATTTCAATCGAATTTAGAGCTAAAAAACTTTTATTTTCTAATTTTCCAAACAAATCCCAGTAAGCACAATCTAATGCCGAACGAAGAAAACTAGGAAGATCTAATGTTAAAAGAAAAGTATAAAAATCTATTGGATGATTTATGGAATGCTTTTCTATTTGTTCTTGAATCTTTTCTAATTTTAATACAAAATCTGCTAAATTAATTTGATAATAATCAATAGCAGTACACTCGCCATAACCAGAAAAATTGTGTGATTTTAATGCAATAATTAATGCTTCTCGATAAGAATAATTTCCGTAAGAAATTGAGAATGTTTCCTTTAAATTTAATCGAACTATTTGCCAAGATAATTTCATTAAAGGAAAGTTGAAGTTAATTTGCTAGATAAGTACAAACAAATATAAAAAAAAGATTCCGAAACAAGTTCGGAATAAAAAAATGGCAAGCGACCTACATCGCACCGCTCAACCACATACCTTTGCTATGTTCCCATCCTGGAGGAGTCTGCAGGAGCTGGTCGTGTAGGACTTGCCGATGCAAAGATACAATCTTTTTATATTTTTGCAAGAAATTAACATCTTAAATAATACATTTGTATCTATAAAAAACAACCTTTTTGTAATGAGAAAATATAACGTATTAACATTCATTTTATTAGCAACTTTGTCAGTTGTAAGTTGTAAAGATAAAAATACAACAGAAAGCTTTTTTAGCATCAACGAAGACGTATTAAAAGCACAATATACTCCAAAAGAAGCATTAAAATTGGAAGTATTGAATCCTCAAAACAAAAAAATTGATAGTATTATTTATTCTATTAATGATAAAAAAGTTGGAGCTGTAAAAGGAACTGATAAATTTTCATTTGATTTTAAAGATCAGAAATTGGGTTATCAAAATATAAAAGCCAATATTTATTTTGAAGGAGAAAAAGAAGTTGATTCGTCAAGAGTTGAATTAATTTCGGATGTAACTCCAAAAATACTTTCATATACTTTAGTTAATACTTTTCCTCACGATCATGAAGCTTATACTGAAGGATTAGAGTTTTACAAAGACGATTTATATGAAGGAACAGGAAATGGTGAAGGAAACGATACTCGAAAAAGAGGCATTTCTAGTATGCGAAAAGTAGATTATAGAACAGGAAAAGTACTTAAAAAAGTAGAATACCCAGAAGAAATATTTGGTGAAGGAATTTCTATATTAAATGGTAAAATTTATCAACTTACTTACAAACAAAACGAATGTTATGTTTATGATGTAACTACATTTGAAAAAATAAAAACGTTGCCTTACTATAAACAAATGGAAGGTTGGGGAATGACAAATGATGGTAAAAACTTATATTATAATGATGGTTCAGAGAAAATACATATTATAGATCCCGAAACTTTTAAGCAAATTGATAATATCAATGTGTATTCTGGAAATGCTAAAATAGAATCAATCAATGAATTGGAATGGGTTGATGGGAAAATTTACAGTAATATTTATCAAAGAGATGCCATTATCATTATTAATCCAAAAAATGGTGCTGTTGAAGCAATGTTAGACTTATCGGATTTGAAAAATAAAATAACAAAACTTGCCGATGTTGATGTCCTTAACGGAATTGCCTACAACCCAAAAACGAAAACTTTTTTTGTTACAGGAAAAAACTGGGATAAAATGTTTGAGATTAAAATAAACCAATAATGTCTAATAAAATAAAATCTGTAATTCCCAAACCTTGTCAAGAAAACTGGTTGGAACTAAATGCAGAAGAGAAAGTGCGTTTTTGTACTTTGTGTCAGAAAAATGTCTTTGATTTTGCAAATGATGGCAGTGAAAAATATAATGATGAATGTTTGAAATATTCTTCGACTACCAATAATAGTAAAAGCAAACCAAGATTGATTGATAAAATTTCTGATTTCTTAATTCATAGAAAATAAAAAAAACCGAGCTAATTACTCGGTTTTTCTATTATTTTTTCTTGGCGTTTACGTATTCCATTTTTGTAACATCGTAAACTAACTTATTTACTTGCGTTTTGTTCTTTTGAGTTACTGAACCATCAGCATTTAATGTAAACTCAAATCCTTCTCTTCTCATTTTTTCTTGTGTTTCCGAAGCATTTTTGAGTTTGTCCAAGAACACTTTCTCAACAATATGATTCGTCAATTGTGTATTGTAAAGAACCAATTTCTTTGAAGTAACTTCATAAACATTAGAATAAATAGTAGTAATATCTTCTGTTTTTAATTCGGTTTTATTTTGCGTGATTTCTGTCCAAGATAATAAGTATAATTTTATGCCGTTTGCAGTAAATGCAACTAATTTAGAATCTTTAGGAGCAAATTTAGCATCAACTGTTTTAATAATAATTGCATCCTTAGCTTTTCCGTTTTCATTAATTGTTATTTGAAAATTTCCTGATTTCACCTCCGCAACGAGATTATCTACTTTAGCTATAACGGGACTTGATTTGACCTCTTTAGAAAATTTCTTTTTCTGTGCATTAATTGTAGTACTCATCAGTACTGCAATAACTAATAAAACTATTTTTTTCATTTTTACAATTTGGGTTACTTATAGATGACCAATATACAAAATAATTTAAACCACAAATGTTAAATAAAAAAACCGAGCTGATAAAAACTCGGTTTAATTCAATAAAACTAAACTAAAAAACTAATCTTTTTGCGATTTTAAAGCTAGGTTATAGATAACTAATCCAAAACCGATTTTGTTAATTGCATCGGCTATGTTGTAAGCAACATCTACATTACCTTTACCCAGTAATCCGGTGTACCAACCATCAGTTCCTAACATATAACCCAATGGATAAATTGCCCAACCAACCAATACAAACCAACATAAAATTTTGTGTGCAGCCAAAACGTTTCCTCCAGCGGCTGAAGCTAATTTAGACGCTTCTCCCAACCAAATTTCATAAGCAATAGCGAAATAAGCTAATCCTGAAACTAATCCCCAAATCCAAGCGTTTCCTGGATCTACGGCTTCTCCAAAATAACCAGTTACCAACATGATTAGTGAATAGATAATCATTTTCCATAACAACGATGTTTTTGCTCCTGCAACTTTAAGAATCAAATAAAACTCTAAACACATTAATGGAACTGTAAGAACCCAGTCTACATAACGAAAAAATGTTGGTGATTCTCCAAAACTAGCCCAGTAATCTCTCATATAAAAATAATGGACTGCTGCAATAAAAGTGATTAATCCAGAAACTAATACAGAAGTACGCCACTTCTTATCAAACTGATTTAGGGATAGAAAAAAGAAAGCTGATGCTGCCATCATGGCCATGCAACCAACAAAGAAAGTAAATCCTACGTAATCTGTAGGAAGCATTTTCGCTACTAGCGATGGAAATAAAAATAAATTTGACAT
>JAIEMH010000283.1 GCA_019752245.1 Flavobacteriaceae bacterium | reverse complement strand
ATGAAATTATTAGTTCGTTCTTTAAAGAATGAACTTAAAACATTACAGAAAAACAACATCCGACTGAACTCAATTGGCAACCTCTCAAAACTTCCAAATTCTATTTTAAAAGAATTAAATGAGGTAATCGAAAAAACAAAAAACAACACACGAATGACTTTAACTCTAGCGTTAAGCTATGGTTCTCGTGAAGAATTATTAAATGTTGTTAAAAACATAAGTGAGAAAGTTAAAAATAATATAATTTCAATAGACACTATTGATGAATCAATTATAAATCAGCATCTTTACACGCACAATCTGCCCGATGTAGATTTATTAATTAGAACCAGTGGCGAACACAGAATAAGTAATTTCTTACTATGGCAAATAGCCTATGCAGAATTATTTTTTACTGATGTTTTATGGCCCGATTTTACAGACGAACATTTATATGAAGCCATCATTAGCTATCAAAAAAGAGAACGAAGATTTGGAAAAACAAGTGAACAAATTAAACAACCATAATAAAGTGCCACACAATTACATTAAATCATTTATAACACTTTTATTTTTAGGAGTTGTTTTTCAATCAAACGCACAAGATAGATTGCCTTTTGATCAAGGAAAAAAATACATACTTGCAGATGTCAATGTAACTGGAAAAATAAGTTACAATCAACAAACTGTAGTAACATTTGCAGGTTTAGAAAAAGGACAAAACATAACAGTTCCTGGAGAAGAAATTAGCAATGCTATAAAAAAATTAGGCAAGTTAGGCTTGTTTAGCGAAATTGACTTTTATGTAAATAATATAAAAGGAGACAGTATTTATTTAGACTTAGACATTGTAGAACTTCCTAAGCTTGACGAAGTAAAATTTGTTGGTGTTAAAAAAAATAAAGTTGAAGATTTAGTTAAAGAAAACTCTTTAACTAAAGGTAAAATTGTTAATGAAAACCTTTTAACAACTACCAAAAACTATTTAGAAAACAAGTACAAAAAAGACGGATTTTACAACACTAAAGTAAATATTAGAACCGTAGCTGACACAACAGGTAATTCTGTTGATTTAGTTGTGAACATAGACAAAGGAGAGAAAATTAAAATTAAAAGTATAGCATTTGAAGGCAATGAAAAGTTCTCTGACAAGAAACTTAGAAAAGCCATGAAAAATACTAAAGAAATAAACCCTATAAGAATTTTTAAATCTTCTAAATTTATCAAAAGTAAATACAACGAAGATCTAGTTAAAATTGTAGATAATTATAAAGAAAAAGGATACCGTGATGCTCGAATCATCTCAGATTCTGTTTGGTTAGACAAAAAGAAAAATAAATTAGCACTTAATATTAAAGTTGAAGAAGGAAAGAAATATTATTTTGGAGACATTAAATTCCTAGGAAATTCTGTTTATTCTGACCAATTATTAAATGAAATTTTAGGGATTAAAAAAGGCGATGTATACAACGGTGTTTTATTAGAAAAAAGAATTGCTGATAAGTCAAAACCTGACAGTGATGACTTAACAAATTTATACCAAAACAATGGCTATCTATTTTCAACCATCAACCCTGTTGAAGTAAAGACAGAAAATGATTCTATTGATTTTGAAATTAGAGTAACAGAAGGACCAATTGCTTATTTCAACAAAATCACTGTTGTTGGTAATGACAAAACAAATGATAAAGTTATTTATCGTGAACTTAGAACAAAACCAGGAGAAAAATACAGCAAAGATGATTTAGTAAGAACAATACGTGAAATTGGACAATTAGGATTTTTTGACCCAGAGGCTATTGATCCAAAATTCAAAAACGTAGATCCAACTGCAGGCACTGTTGATATTGAATATAATTTAGTAGAAAAAGGATCAAGCCAAATCGAACTTCAAGGTGGTTATGGCGGAGGTGGTTTTATAGGAACACTTGGATTATCATTCAATAACTTCTCAATCAAAAATATGTTTAAAAAAGATGCTTATCACCCACTTCCTATGGGAGATGGTCAAAAAGTATCTTTACGTTTACAAGCAAGTTCTTTTTATAGAACCTATAGTCTTTCTTTTTCTGAACCATGGTTTGGAGGAAAAAAACCAGTTAGCTTTTCTACCTCTATATCTCAAAGTAAGCAATTTTTATACACAGGATCTTCATCTAGTGTAGATAAAAGCAGAAGCTTTAACATCACTTCACTCTCTGTAGGATTAGCTAAAAGATTGACAGTTCCAGATGATTATTTCACCTTATCAAATGCAATAAGTTTTCAATATTATGACTTAAACAATTATAATACCGGATTATTTACTTTCGGAAATGGTTCGTCAAGAAACCTTGCATTTAATATTGGTTTAAGCAGAAACAGCAAAGGTAACAACCCTATTTACCCAACAAAAGGTTCTGAATTTAGTATTTCTACCAAATTCACACTTCCATACTCATTATTCAACAAAATTGATTACGCTCATTTAGGAGATCAAGCAGAATATAAAACGAGATACAAAGCATCTTCTATCAATGATCAAAATTTTGGAGCCGATGGTGTCTATATAAATGATGGTGATTTTATTAAAGTTGCCACTGTTATAAACCCAATCACAGGACAAAGTGTTACTGGAAATGTAAGAGTGGATCCTGCAGATTATTCAAAAGCAGATACTGACCAAGGAAAAGTCGACCAAAAAAGATTCAATTGGCTAGAATATTATAAAGTAAAGTTTAAAGCTGATTGGTATACAAAATTATACGGAGATGATCAACATGCCTTAGTTTTAAGAACTTTAGGAGAATTTGGTTATCTTGGCGCATACAATTCGGCAAGAGGTGTTGTTCCTTTTGAAAGATTTTATGTTGGTGGTGACGGATTAGCTAATTATGCATTAGACGGACGTGAAGTAGTGCAACTAAGAGGATATCCAAACCAATCATTATCATCTGTAAATGGTTCTGCAATGTATAATAAATTCTCACTAGAAATGAGATATCCAATAACATTAAAAGCATCTGCATCAATTTATGCACTTTCTTTTCTTGAAGCCGGATCTTCTTTTGACAATTTTAAAGACTATAATCCGTTCTCTTTACAAAGATCTGCAGGATTTGGTATTAGAATATTCATGCCTGCCTTTGGATTGTTAGGAATTGACTTTGCTAATGGCTTTGACCCAGTTCCAGGATCAACAGTAAAAAGTGGATGGCAAACGCATTTCATTATTGGTCAACAATTTTAGTATATTTGCTTAACATTTCTAAAACATAAAAGTATGAAGAAATATTTTGTATTGGTTTTTATTACAATATTATCGGTTAGTAATACTGTAAAAGCTCAAACTCGAGGAATAAAAATAGGCTACATCGATATGGAATATATCCTTGAGAAAGTACCCGATTATGCTGAAGCAAAAAATCAATTAGAGCAAAAGGCAGAAAAATGGAAACAAGAAATTGAGACCAAAAAAAGTGATATTACTAAATTAAAAGAGGCTTTAAAAACTGAAAAAGTTTTATTGACTAAAGAACTTATTGAAGAAAGAGAAGAAGAAATT
>JAIEMH010000386.1 GCA_019752245.1 Flavobacteriaceae bacterium | reverse complement strand
GAATATTATTTAGGCCAAATTAATTTGGCCGATGAGTATGGCCAATTCTTTTTTCTTTTTGGCTATTAGTTGGGTTTAAAATTGATTTGTTTTTTTTAAAATTGGCAAATTCACTTGCTGTAAAGCATTTTGATTGGGTAAATAGCCGCCAATATGAAAATGAAAATCTTTCTTAACCGAACTACAACTGCTACTTTTTCCTTCTAACTTCATATTAATGTATCCAGAATTCCATGTCCAATACATTCCTAATGACGGATCTAAATCGCCTTCAAAATCATTTGATAAATTAGTTAAGCTATCAATTCCTATATCGAAATTTATTTTTTTTATTTTTGAGTCCGTAACTTTTTTGAGTGTAAATTGTAAAGAATTAGGTTTATCAAGATCGATCAAATGATAACTTTTGGATTCTTTAAATTTTGTTCCATTTTCATATTCTAACTCTATATTAGAAATATAAAACTTTAGCATTGTAAAAGAAACTGTATCTTTTAAATCTGTGATGTATTGCGTAGCATCAAGTTTTAAACTGTCCTTTCTAAAAACAGGTTTTATACAAACAACTATGTCTCTCTCATCATTTTTTGATTGAAAAGAAAGACATAGAAATAAAAAAAACAAACTACTCAAAAAAACAATTTTTCTAATCATAAATTTACATTCTTGGATGTGGTGGTCCATCTTCTACTCTTCTTGGAGGTCGTTGCGGATTCATCATCTTTGCGGCTTCGTTGATAATTTTATCAAATTTATGTTGCTGCTCATCATCACAAATTGCTCTTACTTTTTGAAAATGATAAAAAATAGACAACTCTTCTTGTTCTTTGATTTTAGTAATTTCTTGAGCTGCTTTTCTTACCGTTACCGAATCAATATTAGGGTTTTTAAGCAAGTCAAAATAAGCATCGTGCTTTTCTTTATTAGATTCCTTTAACGATTCTCTTTGAGCTCGGTGCTCATCTCTTAAAACTTCAAACTGCTCTTTTTGTTGGTCTGTAAATTTCAACTCTTTTGCAAAAAAATCACCTACATTATCGTTTTGACGTGGTTTATTTATCCATAAAAAAGTAATCGTTGCAACATTGATTAGCAGCAAAATAAAAATTACAATTTTTAAAAATTTTGTAGTATTCATATACTTATAAATTAATATTCGCTTGAAAAATATTCTTTGTAAACCACATTTTTATCGTTGTTGGAAGAATAATTTTTAGAACTTTTAGAATACTGAACTATTGTAACTAGATTAACCCCTAAAAGAACAATAATACTTGCCGCAATCATCCATTTTTGAAAAGAAGTCACTACAGGAAAGTTCTTTGTGTTAAAATTTTCAGTAATAGATTTTTTTAAAACAAATGGAACTTCCAACCTTTGAATGGTATCCAAAGAATGTAATGTTGTTTCTATTTTATCTTCTGTTGTATTCATATTTCTATAGATGTTTTATTTTTATAAAACTTGCGCTTATTTTTCGTTTTCTTGATAATAAATTGTCAAATACTTCTTTAAATTTTGTTTGGCTCGAAATAAAAGTGACTCCACAGACGACAATGTAACTTGCATAATAGCGGCAATTTCATTGTAAGAAACTTGTTCTACTTTGTGTAAAATATAGGCGGTTTTTTGCTGTTCTGGAAGTAAATCTATAGCTTTAAATAGCACTTTAGCGCGTTCTTGATTTTCAAGTTGAACTCCAGGATGCATAAAATCTGAATGGTTTTCAATAGCTTTTTCTCCATCAGATGAAAAAATAGATTTAAAAATTCCGGAGCGCTTTTTACGGTTTTTCTTTCTTACAAATTCAAGACATTTATTAATCGAGATTCTATAAATCCAGGTAGAAAGTGAAGATTCTTCTTTGAATTCAGTAATATTAATGTGAACAGTAACAAATACTTCCTGAGTTACATCTTGAGCATCTTCAATGTTTTGAAGCATTCCAACACATGTATTATAAACTTTTTTGGAAAACAAATCCACGAGTATACTAAACGCTTTTTCATCGTTCTTTTTTAATCTTGTAATGATTTCTTTTTCGTCCAAAAAGTTGTTGTATTTATCTTTTGATGCTGTTTGCTTAAAAAACTTGCGTTAAGATACACTTTTTTAAAACATAGCATAAAAACAACTTTGAAGTTTTGGAATAGTTAAGTAAAAGAATATTAATTTTTTAATAGTTCAAAATTACTTTGCAAACGAATATCGCTTGATGATGACCCAATCATTAAATCAAAATCTCCTGGTTCTGCAATCCATTTTAAGTCTTTGTTGTAGAAGGATAATTTTTCTTTATCAATAGTAAATTTGATAGTTTTGGTTTCACCTATTTCTAGCTTAATTTTCTGAAAATCTTTTAGTTCAATAACTGGTCTAACAACAGATGCAGCTTTATCATGAAGATAAAGTTGTACCACTTCTTCTCCTGCAAACTTTCCAGAATTAGTAATATTTAATGATACTTCTATTGTTTCTGAAGTTTTAATTTTTTGCTTAGATAATTTTAGATTTGTGTATTGAAAAGTAGTGTAACTTAATCCAAAACCAAAAGGAAATTTTGGTGAAGTAGGTAAATCAATATATGCCGACTTGTATATTTTATCTTCATTAATAGACGGTCGTCCTGTACTAAAATGGTTATAATAAATAGGAATTTGACCTTCTGTTCTAGGAAATGTCATTGGTAATTTTCCAGAAGGATTATAATCGCCAAAAAGAACATCTGCAATAGCATTTCCTGCTTCCGATCCTAACCACCAAGTATATACAATGGTTGGCATATTATCTGCAGTCCAATTAAAAATTAAAGGACGACCAGCATTGATAAGAATTACTATAGGTTTTCCAGTTTTTTGGAGTTCTTTAATTAATTCTTCTTGAATTCCGGGCAAGTGAATATTGCTTCTACTTTTGGCTTCACCACTCATATCGTGACGTTCACCTATACTCATAATAACAACATCGGCTTGGTTGGCACAATTTATTGCTTCTTGAAAACCTGCTTTGCTGTCGCCTTCAATATCGCAACCTTTTGCATAAAGTAACTTGGCAGTTTTTCCGACTTTATTTTCTAATCCTTCCCATTGAGAAACGATGTAAGTTGAATCTATTTCTTTTAAATCTATTGCCCAAAACCCATGATTATTTCGCTTTGGCTTGACCATTGGACCAATAAATGCGATGGTTTTAGTTTCTTTGGAAAGCGGTAAAATATTTTTCTCGTTTTTTAACAAAACAATACTTTTTGCTGCAATTTCTCTTGCTATTTTTGTGTGTTGCGGATTGCTAAGTTCTTTATTTTGTCTTTCTTGATTGCAATATTTGTATGGATCGTCAAATAATCCTAACTCAAATTTCTTACGAAGAATTCGTTTTACGGCATCGTCAATAGTTGCAATTGGCACTTTATTTTCTTTTACCAATTGTTCCAAATTATTTCTATATCAATATTTAACACCTGATTTTAGGGGCCAAAAAAAGTATCACGTATTATTTGAATGTAACCTTATCTTATGTCATATCTTTCGAATAT
>JAIEMH010000376.1 GCA_019752245.1 Flavobacteriaceae bacterium | reverse complement strand
TGAACCTATATCCGAAATTAAGTTGGTTGGAATTTCTTTTATTGAAAAACGTTTAAATCTTTTGTCCAAAGAATCATTCTTGTCATCATACGATTTTACAAATCTTGCCTTGTCTGGCAATTGATAAGATTCAGATAAAATATGCCAAACTACTTGAGTTTCACTACTTCCTAAGGATACATTTATTATCGGATGTACGTTATGATTTTTAATAAAATATTTTCTCGCCCAATTACTTAATTCATCCGAAATTTGTTTTTCATTTCTTAAATCATCTATCGATAGTTCAATAACCTTTAATTTATTTGAATAAATAGTTTTAAAATTAGAGTATTCTGTTAACCATTTAATTTGATCTTCAATTGAATAATGATTGATATTTCGCCATAAATTATTATGAAAATCAGTTGCTTTTTCTGGATAATTTAAAGTAACAAAATTAATTTCCTTTTCAATGTTATAGCAAATATCCTCATTTTCTAAAATAGATTCATATACCTCTGAAAGTCCTAAATTTTTAATTGTGTCATCATCTAAAATGTTTTTTTTGTGAGTAAAACGTCTACTAGAGAGACTATCATAAGTTTTTTGAGGTGCCGTTAAATAAATAATTTCATCAAAAACAAAACCATCAGCAGTTGTGTGGTTAAAAGTCTCATTTAATTCCTCTTGATTTAAATTTCCAAATTGGACGTCACTAGAAATTTTATTATTTAAATAAAATTGACTTAAAATATGTTTTAAATATGCAACTCCATGGTTGGTATAATGCCAAGTGATATAAATATTTTTCATTGCATAAAGGTAATAAATTATCTTTTAAAGCAATTAATTACCTTAATGAAAAACACTAAATAAAATTAATTTATTTATAATCAATTACTTATGTTTCAATGCCATTTTTTGGCACAATATTTTAAATACTACTACTAAACAAATTAATTTAATCATGACAACTAAAATTTTAGACTACAAAAAATCAGATCATTTCTTACATAGTCAATGGGATAGAACTATAAATGACGAACTCCTTCATAAAATACTTCCCTTTGTAGAATGTACTTTTTGCGAAAAAGACGTTGTGTTTGTTATGCCATCTTTTCTAAAAAAGAACAAAGTTGTTAAAAGTGACAAACTGTGTTTAATTATTATTGTAAAACAAAAATTATTAGTCACTGCTTATTGGTGTGACCATCCCAATTATCTATTCAAAAATAAAGAAAATGCACATTATCAAATTTTATACTAATTCAAAAAATGACAAAGAAAACAAACCACAATGCGGACATTAAAAATCCTAATACAGGAACTAAAGGTACTAATACAACCTATGATAAGAATCAAGGCAATAGAGGAAAACAGTTAAATCCAAACCAACAAAAATCAAACAACAAGAAATAAAATAATAAACTAGAAGCATGAAAAACCAAAGCTTTAGACCAGAAAACAATAATTCTTTAGAAGAATTACAATTAGATTTTAAAAAAGAACCCTATTTTAGCTCAATTGAAAACGATAATGATTTGTTGGATGACGAACAAGATGATTTCTATTATCATCAAGATTTAGATGAAATGGAGGATAATTATGATGGTTTTGAATTTGATAACTTTGACTAATAAAAATATAAATGCACATTCTTAAAATAATACACGGTTATCCGCCCAACTATAATGCAGGTTCAGAAGTTTACAGCCAATCTATCTGTAATGAATTATCAAAAGAGCACAAAGTTTCTGTTTTCACTCGTGAAGAAAACCCTTATACACCAGATTTTGAGATAAGACATCAGAAGAAAAGTGAAAACTTAAACTTTTACTTTGTCAACAATCCACAGGGAAAAGACGGCTATATACACAAAGAAATAGATAATGCTTTTGAAGATTTAGTTGCAAAAATAAAACCTAATGTAGCTCATATTGGGCATCTAAACCATTTATCGACTGGTATTGTTGATGTACTAAACAAATTAAATATTCCAATAGTTTTTACATTACACGATTTTTGGTTGATGTGTCCAAGAGGTCAGTTCTTAACCAGAAGTATTGGTAAAGAAAATAACTTCCAATTGTGTTCTGGTCAAGAAAACCAAAAGTGTGCAACCAATTGTTATGAAGTATATTTTAGTGGAAAAGAAAGCGAGAGACAACAAGATGTTTCTAATTGGACCAACTGGATTGGTAACAGAATGAAAGAAACCAAGAGTATTATTGATAAAGTTGATTTATTTATAGCGCCATCAAATTATTTAAGAGATCGATTTATCAAGGACTTTAATGTAAAGGCAAGCAAAATCATTTATCTTGATTATGGCTTTCCAACAGAATACTTAACGCCAACAAGTAAATCAGATGTATTGCAACCTTATACATTTGGATATATAGGAACGCATATTCCATCAAAAGGGATTAATTTATTAATTGAAGCGTTTACAAAAATTGAAAAACCTGCAGTATTAAAAATATTCGGCAGAGAAAACGGACAAAGTACACAATCTTTAAAATTACTTGCTTCAAAATCGAAAAACAAAATCGAATTTAATGGTGAGTACATCAATCACAACTTAGCGGATGATGTTTTTGCAAAGGTGGATTGCATTGTAGTTCCTTCTATTTGGGGAGAAAATTCACCATTGGTTATTCACGAAGCGCAATCATGTAAAATTCCAGTAATAACTGCAGATTATGGTGGAATGAAAGAATACGTACAACACAAAGTAAACGGATTATTGTTTGAACATAGAAATACTAATTCGCTTACCGAACAATTAGAATTCGCTATAAACAATCCAAAAGAAATGAAGAGCTTAGGCGATAAAGGTTATCTATTTTCAGAAAATGGAAGTGTTCCTAATATTCAAGAACATTGTGATAGTTTGGTTTCATTATATAAAAGTGTTTTAAAACAAAGCTCTCTATGGAGAATTACGATTGACACCAATCCTGAAGATTGCAATTTAAAATGTATCATGTGTGAAGAACACAGTCCTTATAGCAACTTCATCCCTACTCTATTCAAAGAAACTGGAGTAAAACGAAGAAGAATGGATTTTGAAACGGTAAAAGATATTTTCCGTCAATCCGAAAAATTAGGCATCAAAGAAATTATTCCTTCTACAATGGGTGAACCTTTGCTATACAAGGAATTTGACAAAATATTTGAATTATCTCAAAAACATGATATTAAAATAAACCTGACTACAAATGGAACATTTCCAAAGAAATCGGTTTTAGAATGGGCAAAATTAATTGTTCCGAATACCACTGATATTAAAATAAGTTGGAATGGTGCCACTAAAGAAACTTCAGAAAAAGTTATGCTGGGCATTGATTATGACAAAGCGGTTTCTAATGTCATTGAATTTATAAAATACCGAGACGACTACTTTCAATCAACCGGTTATTTTAACGTGAGCATTGTATTTAAATATCTTTAATGACATAAATTGAAAACTTGAGAATAGCTAGTCTTTGGAATAACCACTCTCGTTTCAATACTGATCAGATATTCAACCAAGCTTTTTTAAACCGTCGATT
>JAIEMH010000164.1 GCA_019752245.1 Flavobacteriaceae bacterium | reverse complement strand
AATATTACACTTGGGACGAAGTAAAAAAACACCTTGATTCTATAAGATAAATGTACCAATTACATTTTATAAAAGAAGCTTTACTAGATATTGAAGAAATTATTCTTTGGTATGAAGAACAAAGAGTTGGACTTTCATATGATTTTGAACTTTGTTTAGAAGCTGGCGTTCACGAGATTTCAAGACTTCCATCTTCTTTTCAAAAAAGATACAAAACAGTAAAAATTAGATTTATATCTCGCTTTCCTTACGGTATACATTATATTATTAAAGAAAAACAGATTATAATTATTGGTGTTTTTCACACTTCACGTTCACCAAAAAACTGGGAACATCGCATAAACAATCAAAATAAAAAACTTTAAAATCTCCATAATCCAATGATGAACTGGGAACAACTTTTATCTTTAAAACGACAAGGCGACAAAGGCAAACGTCTACGAATTGAACAAGACGACACGCGATTGGGCTTTGAAGTAGATTATGATCGAATTATCTTTTCGGCCGCGTTTAGAAGTTTGCAAGATAAAACGCAAGTTATTCCAATGTCAAAAACTGATTTTGTGCACACTAGACTTACACATAGCTTAGAAGTTTCAGTTGTTGGTCGATCATTAGGAAGATTGGTTGGAAAAAAAATAATTGAGAAATATCCGCATTTACAATCTATTCATGGTTATCAAGCCAATGATTTTGGAGCCATTGTTGCCGCAGCTGCTTTGTCGCACGATATTGGAAATCCACCTTTCGGACATTCGGGTGAAAAAGCAATTGGCGAATATTTTTCCATTGGAAACGGACAAAAATACAAAGACCAATTATCTGCTAAAGAATGGCAAGATTTAATAGATTTTGAAGGAAACGCCAACGGATTTTCAGTTTTAACGAGTTCACGTCCAGGAATTGAAGGAAGCATCCGATTGACATACGCAGTTCTTGGTGCGTTTATGAAATATCCGAAAGAAAGTTTACCCAAAAAACCAACACAAAATATCGCCGATAAAAAATACGGTTTCTTTCAATCAGACAAAGAGTTTTTTAAAGAAGTTGCTTCCGAATTGGGAATGATTCCAAACAAATCGGGAAATGATATTGGTTATGAACGTCATCCACTTGCCTATTTGGTAGAAGCTGCTGATGATATTTGTTATACTATAATTGATTTTGAAGACGGAATAAACCTCGGATTAGTTTCGGAAGATTTTGCTTTAGAATATTTGATAAAACTAGTTAAAGATTCTATTGACACTGGAAAATACAATTCACTTACTACAAAAGAAGACCGAATTAGTTATTTACGTGCATTGGCCATTGGAAATTTAATTCAGGATGCAGTTCGTATATTTATAGAAAATGAGGAATTAATACTGCAAGGAAAATTCCCTTACGCCTTAACAGATAAGAGTAAATACAAAGCCCAAATTGATGATATCATTAAAATAAGCGTAAAAAATATTTACCAAAGTCGTGAAGTCATCGAAAAAGAATTATCTGGTTATCAAATAATTAACAATTTATTAGACAAGTTTATTACAGCCTACAATAACCATCACGAAGGAAAAGTAACGAATTATGACAAGTTGATTCTAAAAATTCTTCCTGAAAAATATTTTTTAGAAAAAGATAAACTTTATGATAGGTTATTCTTAATGTGTCATTTTGTTTCTATGTTAACCGATGGAAACGCTTTGTTGTACAGTAAAATAATTTCTTCTTAATAATGTTAATTTTTTGATTAACAGCTATTAATTTTGCATTTAGGTTAAAAATAAATTAAGTTTGCGTTACCAAAAAATTACTTATATACATAAATTATGAAAAAAATTACTTCACTGTTGATGATTTTGTTCACAATAGTAGGGTTTTCCCAAGATAATAAAGGGAAAATTCAAGATTATTTAAACAGGAACAAAACTAAACTAAACCTTACCAGCCAAGATATAAACGACTGGATAATTGAAAGTACAGCTAACTCTGAATCCACAAAAATCACAAACTATTACATCAAACAAAGATTTCAAGGAATTGAAATATACAATGCATTAACAAATGTTTGGGTAAAAGATAATGAGGTAATTAATGCTGGGAATAGATTTTACAACAATATTAGTCAAAAAGTAAACACTACTACTCCAAGTTTATCTGTAACACAAGCATTAAACAAAGCTTTAGTTCACCTTAATTTGGCTTCATTTCAAAGTAATATCATAGAAACCAAAAGTGACAAAGAATTTAAACTTTCAAACGGAAATCTATCTGATGATCCTATACTTGCTGAATTGGTTTTTCAATCAGTAAATCAATCATTACGACTTGCTTGGGATTATAGTTTTTACACTCAAGACTACAAACATTTATGGAGTGTTAGGATTGACGCGGTAACAGGAGATTTATTAGAAAAAAATGACATGGTCATTTCATGTAATTTTGATATTAAATCAAAACCTTCTAAGAAAGAAAATTTCTCATTCTACACTAATTTCATAAAACAAGAAACAGCTGTAGCTCCATTTCAAGTTCAAGGAGGTTCTTATAGAGTTGTACCTTATAACTATGAAAGTCCTAATCACTCAGCAAGACAGTTAATAGCTAGTCCAGAAAATTTAACAGCATCTCCTAAAGGATGGCATGACACTAACACATTATCTGGAACTACTGCAAGTTTAAAATATACCTATCTAAGAGGAAACAATGCATGGTCAAGAGCAGACTACACAGGAGTAGATCCAACGACACACTCAGCTACTACTACTGCAAATGGATATTCTCCAAACCCTGGAACAAGTTTACTTTTTGATTATCCTTATGGAGGAACAGGAGTAGTTGCGAATACCTACATAAATGCATCCACAACAAATTTATTCTACATGAATAACATTATGCATGATGTGTGGTATCAATATGGATTTAACGAACTTGCTGGAAATTTTCAACAAACAAACCATGTTGCTGGAGCTACTGGTAATGATTTTGTTTGGGCTGATGCACAAGATTCTTCATCTGCTACAACTCCTTTGAACAATAATGCAAATTTTTCTACTCAACCAGATGGTACTAAGCCAAGAATGCAAATGTACTTGTGGAATATTGCACCAATTGTAAAACCTTTATATGTAGTAAATCCAACATCTATTGCAGGTAACTATAACAGTAGACAAAATGGATTTAGTCCTGGGCATGTAGATTTACCTATTGCACCAGCATCTTTGCAAACAAATCTAGTTTTATATGAGGATGGCACACCAGATCCAGGATCTTCTGACGGTGCTGATGCTTGTGATGCTGCTATTAATGCGGCTGCTATTAATGGTAAAATTGTACTAGTAAGAAGATCATTAGCTGCAGCTGATGGCGGAACACCATGTAATTTTACAGCGAAAGTAAAAAACGCACAAAACGCTGGCGCTATTGCTGTCATCGTATACAACAATATTGATGTTTTGGATGCTAATGGAAATCCTAGTGATGTTGCATTAGGAATGTCTGGAGCAGATGCAACAATTACCATACCTGCTATTGGTGTTTCAAAAATTGTAGGTGATTT
>JAIEMH010000018.1 GCA_019752245.1 Flavobacteriaceae bacterium | reverse complement strand
TAAAAAAGCAAAAGATTTATATAAAAAGGTAGCTGACTTATTTAATGAAGATATAACTAAACCAGTTTATCTACAATCCGACTTTAAAGCTAAAGATGTTCAATTGGGGCATAGTTACTTTTTAGCAGAAACTGAAAAACAATTGGGATTAAGGCTAGAATTTGAAATAAAACCATTATTGAACGAATATGTTAAAGATGGTATTTTAAGCGATGAAGCAATAAAAGAAATTCAAACATTATAAAATGATAATCACTATTCAAGAACATTATAATGGTTTTGATTCTAAAAGAGAATATGATTTCGGAGGTGGATTGCCTTTTGAAAAGGACTACTTTTATCAATATACCAGAAAGTTTAAGAATGAAAAAGTGGATTGTTACAGGATTTATTCAGATGATTTGAATAATAGGCATTTTATTGCTAACAGTTATTTTATTGGCGTAGATTGGATAATAGAAAATAAAAAAGCTATTTATGTTGAACCAAAACTAAATAACAATTCAACCCAACAAACCGATTACCTTAAAATGCTGTTTTCAGCATTAAAACATCAAGAAGTAGCAAAACACACTGATGATTTATTTGAAATCAAATGGGATAAGACCCCAATAGAAATAGAACAACATCAGGATTTACTAACACCTTTGCTTGTTGTTCAATATTTGCGATTGGTTAAAGAGATTGTCCGCAAAGGATTAAAAAAGTCCTACTATAAAGTTGAGAACAATTTATATGCAAAAGTAAAAGGGAAAGTTTTGGTAAGTCAAACTATCAAACAAAACCTAGTTAAAAACAAACCACTCCACACCTATTGCAGCTATGATGAATTTGGATTAAATGGTTTGGAAAATAGATTGCTAAAAAAAGCGTTGATTTTTATTCAGCGTTATTTACCCAACATCAAAAACCTACAATCCGAAAAGTATACTACTGAAATATTTAATTATATTAACCCTGCTTTTGAATTTGTTTCAGAAGAAGTTAATCTTCACGATATAAAGCATACTAAAACCAATGCTTTTTATAAAGAATATGAAGAAGCCATTAAACTAGCAAAATTAATTTTAAAGCGATTTGGTTATAATGTTTCCAATACCCAAGAAAAAACTATAAAAACGCCACCGTTTTGGATTGACATGAGTAAATTGTTTGAGTTATATGTGTTAGGCATACTAAAAGATACTTATGGAGCAAATGCTCTTTATGGTCATAAAGAAGCTAAACTTAATTATGGTTTACCTGATTATTTAATTACTAAGGAGGGCGATAAATGTATTGCTGATGCAAAATATAAACTTATTTATAATAATGATGGTCAGTATGATATTGATAATGTTAGACAATTAAGTGGTTATGCAAGAGATGAAAAAGTTTTTGATAAATTAGGTATTCCAATAAATCAAATTATCGATTGCATAGTTATTTATCCATTCTCTTCTGATAAAAATTCTCAAGAGGATTTTAAAATTAATTTATCTGAATTTGATAATCTTGGAACTTTTGTAAATTTCAAAAAGGTTGGAGTTCCGATTCCAGTAATAAAAACAAATAATTCAAAATGATTGATCTTTTAAAAGAATTAGTAGATAAACCTGAAAAGGCAAAAAAATACATCATCAATTTGATAGAATTTATAATGCTATCTATTGTTACTTCAAAACTGTACATCCACTTTTTTGGTAATTATGTACCAATATTAATTGGAGATAAAAACTTTCTTCATGATATATTTGATTTTGTAATATCTGGCACAATACTTATAGTAATTTTTATATTTTTTGGTTTGAAATATTTAGCTCTTGAATATATTGAGGGCGCTATTTTATTTATAACTCATCTAATTATCAATAATTTAGCTCCTAAATCATCTAAATTTGAAGACAACAAATTAATTAGGACATTGTTTGCTTTTTTTAAAGTAATTGAACAACCTACAGAAAATTTAAAATTTCCAATTCCAGGTAAAAATTTTAATATAGTTTATCAGCTTATAAAAACTAATGAAAAAGAAAGTATTAAATTAGAAATGAATGTCTTTAAACAAAGTTTCATCTTAGAAATATATAATTTGTACTGCCTTTTTATTATTACATATTTCTTTATTCTAAATATTGAATCAAATATCTTTTTTAATATATTAATTATATTAGGATGGTTTTTGTTAACATTCTTTCTATTAGTGATTCAATTTGTTTATGAATTCATAGATCGAAACTTTAGTGATTTAGTTTTTGGTTTTAAATTAATTAATCAAATTTATCTCACTAATAATTATATAACACAAAATAAAATAACTTTAATTTTAAGCCTTGAAAAAACTTATTCTCATTTAAAAATTATTAATTTTAATAATAAAGTAATAGCGATTGAACATTTTACAGGCAATAGGTTAGCTAATGAATTTGTAAATCCGCAAGATTCCTTTAAAACAGGAAAATCAATATTAATTACAAGTGTAAAATTACCCATATTTATTATTGACAATCTAAATAAGATACAAAATCTTACGATCTTAGAATATAAGAATAACGACAAAGAATTTTTAAGTGAACTAGAAAAAACAATCATCAATTAAGTCAATCTATTTTTCATCAATTTAGAATTACCATGCACACTCTAAAAGCCGCACTACTAGACGACAATAAAGAACAACTACACAAAAACAAAGAACTGTTGGAAGCTTCAGGTTTGGTGAAAGTAGTTACCACTTCCGAACGTGCAGAGACTTTTTTACAAGAGGTGAAAGAGGCACAACCCGAGGTAGTGTTTCTAGATTTGAATTTAGGCGACACCTACATGACAGGCATGGAAGTAGCATTTGCCTTGCAATTGCCAGTGCTATTTGTAAGCAGCAACACAGCCCAGTACGTAACCCAAATGGAGCAATTGAAACGCAACTACAACCTATGTGTAGACCACATTACCAAACCATTCTCCGACGACGATTTCATAAAAACCACCGAGCGCTTTCTCAAAGAAGTAGCCTTTTTCGGCAACCTCCAACACGTCCATTTGGATTTTGGCAGCAAAAAACGCAACAAAATCCACATCAACGACATTGTATATTTGTCCTCCGACAAAGCCAATGGCGCCGAATCCAACAACAAGCAAATTCATTTCACCAACAGGCAACCCGAAAACCTAATAGATTTCTCATTCACTAAAATGGAAGAAAAAGGCCTCCTCAAATCCCAATTCATAACCATACACAAATCATTTCGAGTAAACAAAAACCACATCAAACACTTCGACCGAAAAGCCGAACAAATCGAAGTAGACGTCTACCACGCTACCACCAAAAGCACCGCCAAACGCCTACCAGTTTCCGAAAACTATTTCATAGAAGTAAAAAGATTTAAGAAATAAGTTAGTAATTTAAAGTTAAAACCATAGTAACTAATTAGCTTAGCACCTCAGCCTCTTTGCTTCCTTTGCGTTTAAATTTTAGGTGATGGTTGACAGTTGTCTGTTTGAACTGTAAGCTAGTTCTAAACTGGTAAATAGTGATAGAATCTTTAGTGTCTTTTATGGCATAAAACCTCAGA
>JAIEMH010000037.1 GCA_019752245.1 Flavobacteriaceae bacterium | reverse complement strand
GTTGATGCGTACTTTGTTGGACGATTTTGGTTTTATCTGCGATATTGCAGGTAATGGACAAATTGCTATTGAAAAACTTCAAACTACTACCTATGATATTATTCTAATGGATTTACAAATGCCTGTCATGAATGGATTTGAAGCTACAGAATACATACGAAAAACAATGAATTTATCTGTTCCAATTGTAGCTCTAACTGCCGATGTTACTACAGTTGACATTGATAAATGTAGAGCAGTTGGTATGAACGATTATGTTTCTAAACCAGTAGATGAGCGTCTTTTGTACAGTAAAATTATTAGTTTATTGAAGAAAGTATATCAAACTAAGGAAGAAGAAAAAAACAGTACATTTGATCCAAAGACCAAATGTATCGATTTGAATTATTTGATGAAACGTACTAAATCAAATCCAGCATTAATGTCAGAAATGATTTCGCTATATCTCGAACAAACACCACCATTGATTAGCGCTATGCGTCAAAGTTTTGATCAAAAAGATTGGGCAACATTGTACGCCACTGTTCACAAAATGATTCCGTCGTTTTCTATTGTTGGCATTCATCAAGATTTTGAAACAATGGCAAAAAAAGTACAAGAGTTTGCTGGTAAACAACCAGAAGCAGAAGCCATTCCAGATATGATTTTGCAACTAGAAAGTATTTGCGTGCAAGCTTGTAGAGAACTTGAAGAACAATTATTGCTATTAAAAAATTAAACTAATGAAAGATACAAATAAAATAAAATTATTTCTTGTTGATGACGACGCCTTGTTTTTAAAATCATTAGAAATAGAATTTCTTGAGCATGCCAATTTTGATATTGAAACTTTTTCAACTGGAGAATTATGTATAGCTAGTCTAAAAAACAATCCAGATGTTGTTATTTTAGATTTTCATCTTGACGGAATCATTAAAGATGCTATGAATGGTTTGGAAACTTTGGATAAAATAAAGGAAATTAACAAAGAAACGCCGGTTATTATGTTATCTTCGCAAGATAAGATTGATGTTGCGATAAAATGCATGCATCATAAAGCAACAGATTATGTTGTTAAAAGCGAAACTGCTTTCTTTAGATTAAAGCAGATAATTACTTCTATTTTGCATTCTCAAAAAGTTGAAAAACAACTCAGCTGGTATATGGACAGAATGTAATATTTAGGTTTTTTAAACCCAAAAAAAGTGTGATTTATGTAACTTTAATCTTCTAATGTGTAACAACCCAAAAATAAATTAAATCATCTTTGTTAAGAGTAGATTTTAACAATTGTTTAATTAATAAATTTTACTCAAAAACTAAATTATGAAAAACACTAATGAGAATGCTGAATTAGAAAAAGGCAAGGTTCACATTGTAGTTGAAATTATTGAATACATGGCTAATGCAGTAGTTAGCAAAACTATAATAAAAAAGACTACTGGTAATGTTACTGTTTCATCGTTTGATGCAGGAGAAGAATTGGACGAAAAAACGTCTCCATTTGACACCTATATTCAAATTATTGATGGCGTTGCAGAAGTAACCGTAAGTGATAAAAAAATGAAATTAAAACTAGGAGAAGGCATTATAATTCCTGCTCACTCTAAACATCATTTTAATGCAAATGAGCAGTTTAAAATGGTTTCAACAGTTATTAAAAGTGGCTATGAAGATTAAATTTAATACAACATAAACAAATTTGTGTAAAAATACTCAAACATTATGGTACTCTATATCAAATATATGGTTAGCCTTCGTTGTAAAATGATGGTCAAGGAAGAACTGAAAAAATTAGGGTTGCATTATGTTATTGTTGATTTGGGTATCGTTGAAATATTAGAAGATATTTCTCCCGAAAAATTTTATACTCTGAAAGACAATTTAGCCATTTCAGGTTTGGAGTTGTTAGACGATAAAAAAGCCATATTAATAGAGAAAATTAAAAATGTAATTATTGAAATGGTTCATTACACCGATGAACTACCAAAGGTTAACTATTCTGATTATATAAGTGATAAATTAAAACACGATTATACTTATTTATCTAATATTTTTTCTGAAGTAAAAGGAATCACTATTCAACAGTATATTATCATTCATAAAATAGAACGAGTTAAAGAATTGCTTTTATATGATGAATTGAATCTTACAGAAATTGCCTATTTGCTTAATTATAGTAGTGTTGCTCATCTATCCAATCAGTTTAAAAAGATAACAGGACTTTCTCCATCATTTTTTAAACAACTAAAACAAAAAAGGAAAATCAATCTCGAAAATCTGTGATTTTTATAAATATGATTATTTATTGTGTAATTTTCCTTACACCATTAGACATAGATTTGTTGCATATACTACTTAACAACTTTTATCATGACAAATACTGATATTAATAATGCACACGGAGAAACGGTAGCTTCAATAGGAGATATTCAAAATGCCATTGATAATCATAAAAAAGTAGCTCAACATCTTGAGCAAGCAGCAAAGTATCACATAGAAGCAGCAACACATCATCAAAATGGCAATCATGATAGAGCGGCAGAAAGCACTATAAAAGCGCATGGTAATTTAATTATAGGATCAGAATTACAACGTGATAATTTAAAACTACATGCATTACTACGACCAATGTAAGTAGCTACTATTTACTGTTTTTTTACTCAAAGCACCATTTTTCTAACGGTGCTTTTTTTGTACTTAATATGTTGAAAATGTGTGATTTGTGTAATATTTACATATTATAATGTAATACTTTTAGTCTCATTTCGTTGCAACTTTGTGGTATAATAAATCAAGAGTTTAAATAATTAATACAATAAAATAGAAGCAACCTACAACAATAAACTTGACTTGATTATATGGGCAACGTAGAATTTACGTGATACTACGAATACATGTAAGAGCCAAATAAAAGCGTAGGATTTTAAAACCCTACGCTTTTTTATTAAAATAAAATCAATGAGTCATGATAAAAGTAAAAAAACTAGGTGTTGTGCTAAAAAAAACAGATTTGTCATTTGAAAATGATAGTGTTTTAAATCCGGGTATCATGCAAGAAGGAACTATCTTGCATATGTTGTACAGAGCAGTAAGAAAAGGAAACTATTCTACCATAGGATATTGTAAACTTGATGGTCCGATGAAAGTCGTAGAACGTTATGATACGCCATTACTAATTCCATTTTCGGATGATGCTTGCAAAGGCGTTGAAGATCCAAGAATTGTAAAAATTGATGGGATTTATTACATAACCTACACGGCTTATGATGGGATAAATGCTTTGGGTGCTTTGGTAACATCAACCAATTTAAAAACATTTGATAGACATGGAATTATTGTTCCAAAATTTTCTTTTGATGAGTTTAAACGATTGGCCGATTGTAATAATTTAGTCAATGCTAAGTATTTTCGTCATGTACGCCACTTTGAACCTAATGATCAAATTTTTCTTTGGGATAAAGATGTCATGTTTTTTCCAAGAAGAATTGACGGTAAATTAGCTTTTATTCATCGCATTCGTCCTGGCATTCAGTTGGTAATGGTTAACAGTTTAGAAGAACTTACCAAAGATTTTTGGAGTCATTATTTTTTACATTTTAACGAA
>JAIEMH010000132.1 GCA_019752245.1 Flavobacteriaceae bacterium | reverse complement strand
GAAGATATTGAAAATTACAAGCGTCAGTATGCTTTTAGAAAGAGAAATTTTTATGAAGTTACAAGTGATTTTCCAAAATTGGTAGCTTCGGATTTACCTATTGGTTTATTTGATACAAAATACAACATTGAATTATCAGCAATAGAACAATTTTTAGTAAGTAATGAATCAATTCTTGAATTAATAGAATAATGGAGAGAGGTTTAAAAAATTATATTGAAGCCATTCAGTCTGATGTTTCAGCATTAGTATATTCAGATGGTGAAGGTGCTAGTTTTGAAGATAAATTTACAGAGCATTGCATTGAAATATTGGATAACATAGGCAAGTCAGAAGGCGCCAGAGTTTTGTCTTATATAAATCCTGATTCTCAAGGAAGAGTTGACTGGAAAATAAACGGATATTGTTTAAAAGATGAATTCAAAGATGATGCTAACAAGGTTTACTTTGAAACATTAGATTTATTCATAACTTATTTCAATAAAACTTCCTACGATTATAACATTACTAAAGATGACTTTAATAAAAGTATAAATCAAATTAAGAAGTTTTTAAATGCTGCTCTAAAAGGGCATATTGATTATATTGATCCTGCTCAAACAGAGTTGAATCAGTTATTAAAGATTATTTTAAAGCAGAAAGTAAATTTCGATAGAATAAATATTTATTTTTTAATAAACGGTAATTCAAATCACGATTTAGAGAAAATCACCATAAAAGGATTTGATGATTTAGATATTTTTGTTCATGTTTGGGATATTCCTAGATTTTATAAATTAAGTGAATCTTCAAGTAACAGAGAACCGATTGAAATTGATTTTAAAGAGTTAATATCAAATAATCAGCATGGAATTCAATGTTTGAAAATGCCTAACATTAATGAGCTATATGAGTGTTATTTAGCAATTTTACCAGGTGAAGTATTATCTAAACTTTACAAAGAATATTCAAATGAATTACTTGAAAGTAATGTTAGGGCTTTTTTAGGTCAAACAGGTAAATTTAATAAAGGTATAAGAGATACAATAAGAGAAAAACCGCAAATGTTTCTACCGTATAATAATGGTATTACTGCAACAGCAGAAAACGTAGAAACTATGCTTAATGATAATCAATTGTACCTAACAAAACTACTTGATTTTCAGATTGTAAATGGTGGTCAAACGACTGCTTCATTATTTCATACACAGAAGAAGTTTAAAGATGCCGATTTGAGTAATGTTTTTGTTCAAATGAAATTAACTGTAATTAAAGATGTTGAACAAAAAAATATTGAAGTTCCAAACATTGCTAGATATGCCAACAGTCAAAACAAAGTATCAGAATTAGATTTGTCTTCTAATAATCCATATTTTGTTCAAATTGAATCATTATCACGTAAAAAATACGTAATTGATCCAGTCAATAGAAACATGTCAACCTTGTGGTATTTTGAACGTGTTAATGGTCAGTACAAAGAATCTTTAAATAAATTAACTACTCCAGCTCAACAACGAAAATTCAAGGAACAAAATCCTACCAATCAAAAATTTGTTAAATCTGATGTTGCTAAGTATATAAATATTTGGGAATTAGAACCACATTATGTATCACAAGGTGCACAAAAAAACTTTATTCATTACACCAAAAAGATTAATGAATTAGTGAAGAAAAATAAATTTCCTGGTGAAAATTTTTATAAAAAATTAATTGCTAATGCTATTCTTTTTAAAGTGGTAGACAAACTTTTTGGTAGAAAAAACATTGATGCCATTGGTGATACCAATCTAAAATCGTTCACAGTTGCTTATACACTTTCGTATTTTTATTATTTGACAGATAACCGAATTGATTTATGGAAAATTTATGAAGAGCAACGAGTTGACGCAAGAATAGTAAATGAATTGCAAAAATTAATTGTTTTTGTTTACCATCAATTGGTTAAATCTTCAAATAATTCACTTATTTCTGAATATGCTAAAAGAGAATCAAGTTGGAAGTTATTGAAAGATGAAAATTATAAATTCAATTTTGAACAATATTCTGATTGTTTCATAACAAAAGAACAAGTCTTAGCAAGGGAAATAGAAACAGAAGAAATTGATAACAAATCAGAAAATAATTTGATGAGCATCAATAAAATTTTAGGTTTCGGTAATAAGTTCTGGGATGGTGTTTCAAAATGGTCAATGAATGTTGAAGAATTTAAAGAATCTTCAACTGATATATGGGAAATTGCAAGTAAAATTAAAAGAGCCAAAAACCTTAATAGTAGAGATATTGCAATTGGTAATAAATTAATTTCATTCATTGAAGAAAAGAAAATAAACATCGATACCATAAAATCATTATCAAATGAAATTGAGGTAGAAGTGATTGATATTAAGGCAATCTATGATAGATTAAAATTAATTTCTAAAAATGATTGGTCTAAAATATTTGACTTAGGAGAACAAACTAAAATATTTGATAATTTAGAGTTATTGAATTTAAAATCTGTACAAAAATCAATTTCAAGAAATGAAATTGTAAAAGAGATTAATGTTGTAAATGCTTTAAAATCAATTAAAAAGTTATCGAAGTTTGGTATTAATTACTAATTGTGTTTAATCTCTTAATTGTGTAAATTCTTAAATCTATTTTTTCATTATCTCATTCACCTTCACAAAAACCGTCTTTAGTCCAAGTATTCCTAAAGCCGCTTCTTTGTTTGCTTCATTTCGCTAATTTCAATTACTCCTTCACAACCTTAAACCAAACCTCTTTACCACCATCAACAACATCAACAAAATACATTCCACTAGCTTGATTACTCAAATCAATAGATTCATTAGTTAAGTTAGTAGAATGTTTTTCTAAAACTTTGTTTCCTAAAACATCATAAACACGCAATTCAACACTATCATTTAAGCCGTTTTCTTTGGCTGTAATGTGAAATATTCCGTTGGTTGGGTTAGGATATAAAACAAAATTTTCTTTCCTTACAGCGTTATTATTCGTGCTTAATATTCCACCAGCTTGACCATATAAATAAACAAAAGCTTGATAGTATTGATCTGTAACAGTAGCGTCATGAACGATTAATATATTTTCATCATTTTTAGTTTCAGCGGAAGAACTCCAATTGTGTGAACCAACCAATACTTGAGGATCGGATGAACTATTGAAATTATCAATACACATAAATTTATGATGCATGATGCCACTTCCAGTATAACTCACAACATGACTGGTATTAATACCACTTTGCAAATTACTCAACTGATTACTAGCTGGGTTTTGACTATCTAAGACCATATTCAAATTGGTTAATCCACTAGTGTATTTATTAATCAAAGCAGTACTAATATCATTTCTAGTAATAAGCATTGTTGCAATATCGATGTCACTATTAGCAGAATTAATAGCAGCTATAATTTTGGCATTGGTTCCATCACTTGGACTAAAATAACTATTTACAGTTTTTCCTCCTATGAGGTAACTATGAGGTGTATTATTTGTTTTATCGGGTCCAAATTTCGATAAGGTGGCATTAGGTGACATAGTATTGGAACCCCACATTTCTTCAAACTCAATTTTATAACCCAAAGCCAAAGCTTGATCTTGTA
>JAIEMH010000211.1 GCA_019752245.1 Flavobacteriaceae bacterium | reverse complement strand
AATCTTCTGTGCAAAATCTGGCTAATCCTTCTTCATGGATATATACTATAAGAGGATCAATGGAAGAAATTAACACATACATTCTTAAATCGAATTTTCTTTTCTTTAAAATTTTACAATTGCAGGTTTTTAAATTTTTGATTTAATTGAAAAATATTGAAACGAATTCCTTGTTGCGCTTTTACATCGCCATCTATTGTGATGTCGCTCATCTCCCAAATTTTTGCCCAAGCAGTAATCTGATCTTGTAAAAGTTGGTTGTATCCTATTGCTGTAGCAGATTTTATAGCATTTTCTGCAGCAGCTTGTGTGTTTTCATGATTTAAAGAAACTGTGTAACCTGCAATTTTTTGTATAGAAGATTTTTCTCCTTTTGCAACAGCAACTTCATATAGAAATTGTACTTTTTCTTTATCAGAAATTACATTTGATGGAGAAAGATTCAAAATTTCATCGTTCAACAAAATGCTATTTTGCATAAAGGTCGTAGCGATAAAATGCGTTTTAAACGTTCTTGCTGTTACAAATGCTTCATTTTCTGATGAGTTTAAATCTAAAATTTCCCAAAATTTTTCTTCCCAATTGGCATCTTCGTTTGTAACTCCAGCATCAATATAAGGTTTGTAAACTATTTTTGCATCTTTGTTTATTGGAGTAATTTCGAAATTTATTACACCAACTTCGTCTAAATCTAAAGATAAAAAGCGAGTAACGTTTACAGAAATTTCGGTTCCGTTTTGTAAAGTTGCTTCAAACGAACGATTGTATAAACCTTCTTTCATGTTCAGTTCACGACGGAAATTTTTAACTTCTGTACATGAATTTAAATCGAAATTTTCGCCATTAATTTCAATATCAATACCAATCCAATTTGGAGCATTTAATACTTTGGCGAAGTATTCAGGGTAACCGTTTTTCCACCAACCCACTTTTGTTTTGTCTGGATAATATATTCCTGCAATGTAACTTCCTTGAAAAGTTTCACCTGAATAGTGTTCTTCAAAATTGGCTCTTTGTCCCATAGCACCGTTTCCGATACTGAACAAACTTTCTGACGATTTTACTCTTTCTGCATCAAATCCTTCTTCAACGATGGACCAATTGTTTGGTTGTATATAATCTTGGTTCATTTTTTTATAATTAGATAATTTGGTGATATCTCATTGAGATATTTACCTTAATTAATAATTTATTTTGATTGAGAATCATCTAATTCTCTAATTGATTTTTTTTTAATTTATTAATGATTCAATAAATGACACATCAATAAAAGTAAAATCTTTAAATATGTACTTGGCTTCATGTAGGATTTTTTCATCTCCAATTCCTACACTTGTCATGTTTGCAATATTTGCGGCTTGAACACCAGCAACAGAATCTTCAAAAACAATTGAATTTTCATTGGATGTATTCAGTAATTTTGCAGCTCTAAGAAAAACTTCAGGATCTGGTTTTGCGTTAGAAACGTCATTTCCATCAACTATAGCATCAAAAAGTGGTAATATTCCAGTTTTTTCTAAAATAGGACGAGCGTTTTTACTTGCTGATCCTAAAGCAATTAATTGATTTTTGTCTTTTAAATAATTTAAAACAGGAAGAACTCCTGGTAAAATTTCACTTTCATCAATATCTACCAAATATGATAGATAATCTTCGTTTTTTTGAATAAGCCATTTGTTTTTATCCAAATGCGAAGCTTGAACATTTCCAAGTTCAAAAATAATATCAATAGAACGAACTAGGCTAACTCCTTTTAACTGTTCGTTATGTTCTGGGGTAAATTCGATACCTAATTCTTGAGCTAATTTTTGCCACGCCAAAAAGTGATATTTTGCCGTATCAACAATTACTCCGTCAAGGTCGAATATGAATGCTTTTTTATTCATTAATAGTTATTTTTGTTTTTTCGTTTACTCTTAGTGTCAGTAAACCTGCAATTATCATTGAAAAACCTCCAATAATTAGAGCATAAATAGGTTCGTCGTTAAAGAATTGTTTTACAATAAATCCTAGAATTGTTGCTGCAACTATTTGCGGAATTACTACAAAGAAATTAAAGACTCCCATATAATAACCCATTTTTGCTGCAGGAAGTGAACCCGAAAGCATCGCATAAGGCATAGATAAAATACTAGCCCAAGCTATACCAACACCAACCATTGGAAGTAATAAGATGCCTTTGTCTCCAATAAAATAAATTGAAATTAATCCAATTCCTCCAGAAACTAATGCTAATAGATGTGTCATTCTTATTCCAACTTTTTTTGCAATTACAGGAAGTAAAAATGCAACAGCAGCTGCGACTCCGTTATAAACCGTAAATAATACAGAAACCCAGTCGGCTGCATCATTGTAAACTTTAGAAGTTGTGTCTGTAGTTCCAAAAACATGTCCAGTAACTGCTTGAGTTGTGTAAATCCACATTGAAAATAAGGCAAACCATGAAAAAAATTGGACTAAAGACAATTTTTTCATAGTACTAGGCATGTTTAATAAATCTGTCATGATGATTGTAAATCCATTTCTAACTTTTTTAGCTCGTAAACCTGAAGTTATCATAAAAAGGGTTCCAATAACAATTAATCCAATAAATAGAATGTAAAGTTCTTTGGTAAGGCTTTCTTCTAAAATATAGAATGAAACTAAAGCTCCAAGAATAGTCATGAAGATTCCTAGTCGAAATTGTTTATTGATATTTTGTTTTGTTTCAAAATCTTCAATTTCTACTTTTCCTAAAGATTCTTTTTCTTGAGTTTCAAAAGCGTGAAGTTCTTCTGGAGAATATTCATTAGATTTAAAAACGGTCCAAATCACAGCAGCTAAAAAAACTACGCCACCAATATAGAATGACCATTTTACAGAATCAGGAATAATTCCGACAGCAGCAGTATTGCTTACGCCAAATAAATTTGTAAAAAGATAAGGAAGAAGTGATCCAACCACAGCGCCAGTCCCAATAAAGAAACTTTGCATTGCAAAACCAAGAGTTCGTTGTTTTGCGGGTAAATTGTCTCCTACAAATGCTCTGAAAGGCTCCATAGAAACGTTAATAGACGCATCCATTATCCATAATGTGCCAGCTGCAATCCATAAAGAAGGAGAGTTTGGCATGATGAATAACGCAATAGATGAAAGAATTGCTCCTATTAGAAAGTAAGGTCTTCTTCGTCCGAGTTTTGTCCAAGTTCTATCACTAAAATATCCAATAACAGGTTGGATAATTAAACCTGTAACTGGAGCTGCGATCCAAAGAATTGGAATTTCGTCAACTTTTGCACCTAATGTTTCAAATATTCGTGAAGTGTTTGCATTTTGCAATGCAAAACCAAATTGTATCCCTAGAAATCCGAAACTCATGTTCCATATTTCCCAGAAACTTAACTTACGCTTTTCCATTATCGTAATTTAAAGATTTATAAAACGATAAGCGCTATGCTTATCAAAACTTATTTTATTTTCGAAGTAAAAGTATAAGTCTTGATTATTCTGTAAAGATAAAAAAGTTTTTTAATGTAAAGTTAATCTCAAAAATAATTTGGGATGGATAAGTTACGAAAACGTTTTTTGTTGATAAATAGGGTGTTTAAACAATTGTTGACT
>JAIEMH010000072.1 GCA_019752245.1 Flavobacteriaceae bacterium | reverse complement strand
TAATCAGCAATTTCATCTGGCGGAATAACACCGCTTTTATATACCTTACCCTCGGTTATAGCCATGAAATTATGATTGATATGTCGGTCATAAACATACTTTCCAGTACCAATTAAAACTACGGCTAAAACAGCTATTCCTATTTTCTTTTTTAAAGTCATTTTATTTATCTTTTGATGTCAATTTTTTATCAATAATACGTTCCATATAATCTTGTAGAAAGGCTTTGCATCGCTTTTCTAACAAATTCATTTCGGCATTGCGCTGACCAATTAAATTGTGTTTTAAATCTTTATCTTCTTTTTTGTAAAATCCAACCGCTTTTTCGCCATCAAAAGTGCAAATATAATTGCCACTCATCATCTGATAATGATCCGAAGAATAACGCATTACAAATGGCGGAACTTTTTTCTCACTGATCAAACTTCTACCCCAACTTCTGAAAGGTTTGTCATAACCCATCATGTCTAAAAGTGTTGGATAAATATCAATCTGTTGTGCCCAGTCTTTATTTACACCAACATATTTCTGGTTAGGTGTATAAAATAAAATGGGTACTGTATGCAGGTTTTGATCTTTATAATATTCATCATAGTAGATTAAATTATCATGATCGGCAACCAATACAAAGATAGTATTATTGTACCACGGTTCTTTTTTGGCAGCGTTAAAAAACTTTCGTAACGAATTGTCAGTATAACCAATACATTGATGCATAGGATTATCACCTTTTGGAAATTTACCTTCATATTGAGCAGGCACAACATAAGGCTCATGTGAGGAAACCGAAAATAAGGTCGCCATAAAAGGTGCTTTCTTTTGCGAAAGCGTTTTGTTGAAATACTGCATAAACGGTTCGTCCCAAATACCCCAAGAACCATCAAAATCGGCATCATTATTATACTCGGTTTTTCCGTAATAATGGTCGTAACCTAATATATTTCCAAACCCTAAAAACCCCATAGAACCATTAGGCGCACCGTGAAAAAACGAGGTATCATAACCTTCACTTTTCAAAATAGAAACCAACGATTCTATCTTCTGTTTAGGATAAGGTGATGATGTAAATGCATCTTTAAACGAAGGAATTCCTGCAATTACAGAAGACATTCCGTGAATGGATTTATAGCCATTGGCATAGCCGTTGGTGAAAATCAAACTGTGCTGCGCCAACGAATCTACAAACGGAGAATAACCTCTATACTTTGGATCTTTACTGTCTTTATTGAAAGCACTAATGTATTCGCGAGCATAACTCTCTAAAATCAGAATTACAACATTTGGCTTTGTTTTTGGGTTGTTTTTGTAGAATTTAATAGGTTCAATAAGTGTATCAATTGTTGCCTTATCAACCAAGTTTACTTTCTTAAATGTATTGGTATTCCATGTTCTAATAATTGCAAATGGTGTGTTTAAAACAAAATCGGCTTGAGAAGCATTGGTTACGTAACGACTAGCATCAAGCAAATTAATAGGACGCGTACTTTTCTTAAAATCACCACGAATTCCACCAATACACAAGGTTGAAATAAATAAAAAACCAACAACCGAAAAGGCAAAATATTTTACTGAAGGCGCTGGAGCATGGTGTGCCACTCTAACTTTTTTATAAAGATAAATCCAAAGAAAAGCACAGATAAAAAACAAGGCAAAAACGTGCCAATAACTTATCAAGAAATTAAAAAACAAAGTGCTTTTATTACTCTCATTTTGCAAAGTATCCAATGATGCTCTTGTGCTTCTATTAAAGGTATACTTATAATAAATAAAATCAATAAAATTGGCAGAGTAAGCCAATAAATTAGTGACAAAATAAATATAAAACAGCACTTTTTGATAACCTTTTCTAGTATTAACAATCAAAGGAAAGATTGATAAAACAATAAATAATAAGTTAATGTAGATAATCGTAGTAGTATCAAACGACAATCCATGATAGTACAATTGGAAAAAATCGCTTACAGAATCAATTTTAATTAAATTTCTGTTATAAATAAAAAATAAAACTCGTGCTACAAAATAAAAAACATAAGCTAATAAAATCCTATAAATCAGAACCTTATATTCGTTAAATCTTAAAAATCTATTCATTTTGAAATTGCTAATTTTATACTGCAAAACTACGTATTTCACAATCAATATTATAAATTTTAAATAAATATTGTGAATGATTATATTATTAATTAATTTGCATCAAATTTAATCCCAATGACAACAATTTCTCGTCTATTTGACTTTCCATACCATCAATTAGAAAAATACAATATTCCAGACGCATTAGTTACCAAACAAAACGGCAATTGGGTAAAAACTTCAACTCAAGAATATCTTGATAAGGCAAATACTATTTCTAGAGCTTTACTACGTTTAGGCATTCAAAAAAATGATAAAATCGCTATAATCTCCTCTAACAACAGAACAGAATGGCACATCATGGATATTGGGACATTACAAACTGGTGCTCAAACCGTACCCATTTATCCAACAATTTCAGAGGCAGATTATGAGTACATCCTTAACCATTCAGAAGCCATATATTGTTTTGTTTCGGACGAAGAAGTGTTACAAAAAGTAAGAGCCATAAAAAACAATGTTGCCAATCTGAAGGAAATTTATTCGTTCAACGAAATTGAAGGTTGTAAAAACTGGAAAGAACTTTTAGAATTAGGAAATGACACCAGCAATCAAGACGTTGTTGAGGACCGCAAAAACAGTGTAAAACCACTTGAATTAGCTACCATAATCTATACTTCTGGAACAACAGGAAAACCTAAAGGCGTAATGCTATCACATAATAATATTGTTTCAAATGTGTTGGATTCTGCCAATAGAATTCCGTTTGATGCAGGAAAAAGCAGAGCATTGAGCTTCTTGCCAATTTGCCATATTTATGAAAGAATGGTAACCTACATCTATCAATATTATGGTGTTGCTATCTATTTTGGTGAATCCATTGAGAAAATTTCAGACAACATAAAAGAAGTGCAACCTACTGTAATGACTGGTGTACCTAGACTTATCGAAAAGGTATATGAAAAAATTATTGCTAAAGGTTCTGAACTTACTGGAATTAAAAAGAAATTATTCTTTTGGGCAGTAGAAATCGGATTGAAATACGAACCAGACAATGCCAACGGTTGGTGGTACGGAATGCAGTTAAAAATTGCTAGAAAACTTATTTTTAGCAAATGGAAAGCAGGTTTAGGTGGACGATTGGACCTAATTGTAAATGGTAGTGCGGCATTACAACCAAGATTGGCTAGAATATTTGCAGCAGCAGAAATTCCAGTGATGGAAGGGTATGGATTGTCTGAAACATCGCCTGTAATTTCGGTAAATGACCAACGCAATCGCGGTTTTAAAATCGGAACTGCTGGTAGAATTATTGACAATGTAGAAGTTAAAATTGCTGCCGATGGCGAAATTCTTTGTAAAGGTCCAAACGTAATGATGGGCTACTATAAAGACGAAGTGCTGACCAAAGAAGCTATTGTTGATGGTTATTTTCATACCGGTGATATTGGAGAAGTTGATTCAGAAGGCTTCTTAAAAATTACCGATAGAAAAAAAGAAATGTTCAAAACCAGTGGTGGTAAATATATTGCACC
>JAIEMH010000023.1 GCA_019752245.1 Flavobacteriaceae bacterium | reverse complement strand
AAAGTTCAAACTGGACAATTTGGAGCCGATATGAAAGTTGCACTTATAAACGATGGACCAGTTACTATAATTATTGATACAAAAAACAAAGAGTAAATCTTGAATTTATTAAATAAATTCTTATTTTTAGTTAAATACTTTTACCAATGAGATGTAAATTTTTTCTTCCTGTTTTCTTTTTGTTTTTTAATATAATCAATGCTCAAAATATTGATTATTCGTCTTTATTACTTCCCGAAAACTTAAAAGAAAATGCCAATAGCATTGTTCGTTTTCAATCTATTGATGTTACTATTTCTTCACAAAAATCTATTTCTATTAAAGTATATAAAGTTATAACGGTGCTCAACTCAAAAGGGCTTTCGAATATTGATGCAAGAGAGTATTATAATAAATCTGAAAAAGTAAATTCGATAGAAGCTACTATTTATAATTCCATAGGTAAAGAAATAAAAAAAATAAAGAGAAAAGATTTTTTAGATCAGAGTGTGGCCGATGGTTTTTCTGTTTTAACTGATGGAAGATTTCTAGCAATGGATTATACTCCTACTGAATATCCTTTTACTGTGGCATATGAATCTGAAACTCAAAGTCAAAACACTGCTGCAATCCCAGCTTGGTTTTTATTAGATGATTATTTTGAAAGCGTTCAAAAATCACAGTTCAATATCTCTTATCCTTCTGATTTAGGATTTAAATACAAAGAATATAACACAGAAAATCGTAATGTATTAAAAACAGAAAAGACAAATTTTTTATCATTTTCAGTAGAAAATATACCAGCTGAAAGATATGAAGATTTAGCGCTGTCGGCAAATAAAACATTTCCACATGTATTATTTGGATTAAATAATTTCTATTATGAAGGTTATTCTGGTAAAACTAATACATGGAATGAGTTTAGTAGTTGGTATTACAATTCATTGATAAAAGATACTGAAGAGCTTTCTAAAGAAACCCAAGTTAAAATTAAAGATTTGGTTGGAAGTGAGACTGATCCAGTCAAAAAAGCAAAAATCGTCTACAAATATATGCAAGATAAAACACGTTATGTTAGTGTTCAATTAGGTATTGGAGGTTTAAAACCAATGTTAGCAGACGATGTAGACCGATTGGGATATGGCGATTGTAAAGCACTTTCAAATTATACTAGAATGTTATTGAAAACAGTTGGTGTTGAGTCTTTTTTAACAATCATTTATGGCGGAAGAGAGATTACGGATTTTGATAAAGATTTTGTTTCATTAAGTCAAGGTAATCATATGATATTAGCAATACCAAACAATGATAAAATGCTTTTCTTAGAATGTACGAATCAAACAGTTCCGTTTGGTTATCAAGGACATTTTACCGATGATAGATATGCTTTATTACTAAAGCCAGAAAAAGGAGAACTAATTAAAACTAATGAATATACTGAAAAAAATAGTTCTCAAATTTCTAAAGGTAGTTATTCAATTGATGAATTAGGTGCTATTTCTGGAAACGTTTTTATAAAATCTAAAGGTGTGCAATATGATGATAAATATAGGTTAGAAACATTGTCAAAAGAAAAAATAGAAGAATACTACAAAGACTATTTTTCTTGGATAAACAATCTGAAAATTGAAAAAATTAAATTCACTAATGATAAAGAAAATATTGAGTTTACAGAGGATTTGAAGATTAATGCTTCTAATTATGGAAATTTGAATGGTTCAGTTATGATAATTCCAATTAATGTTTTCGATCAAAATTCTAACGTTCCGCAACGCTATAGAAATCGCAAAAATCCATTTGAAATTTCGAGAGGTTATTATGATGAAGATGAGATTGAAGTTAACTTGCCAGAGGCATTTGTTTTAGATGCAAAACCAGACAACTACGAAATTAAAGATAAGTTTGGAACCTATAAAATTGAACTTGTCTTGGTAAATCCAACTAAGATTTTATACAAACGATCTTTAATCATAAATAAAGGGTTTTATGATAAAAGTGAATATGAAAATTACAGAAAATTTAGAGAACAAATTGCAAAAGCTGATAACTCCAAAATTGTTTTAATTAAAAAATAATGCTATGAAAAAAAACTTATTGATTATTGTATTCGTTTTAGTAGGATGTGCTAAAAATTATGCTCAAAAGCGTGAATTGGGAAATGTTACTATAGAAGAACTTAAAGAAAAAGTATGTCCTAATGACTCTTCAGCAGTTGCTGCAATATTATTTGAAAAAGGCAAGACTTTTTTTGAATATAAACAAGATGAAGGATTTATATTAGTAACGGAAGTTGAGACTAAAATTAAAATTTATAAAAAAGAAGGTTACAATTGGGCTAACAAAGAAGTTTCTGTTTATACAGGTGCAAATCCAATTGAGGTTGTAGATTTTTCTAAAGCAATAACTTATAACCTTGTCAATAATCAAGTTGAAAAAACTAAACTAAAAAGTGATGGTGAATTTTATGAAAAAGTCAATAAATTTTGGTCTAAAAGAAAAATAACACTTCCAAATGTAAAAGAGGGTTCTATTATTGAATTTAAATATACAATTAAATCTCCATTTTTATCAACTTTTCCTGATTGGTCTTTCCAGAATATAATTCCGGTTAACTATTCTGAATATACTACAGATATCCCAGAATATTATTTCTATAATGTTTACAGAAAAGGGTTTTTAACCTTAAAAGAAACTAAAGACAAATTGTCAAAAACAATTAGATTTGACGATAAAAAACTTCCTACAGGTAAGGTTGTTGGTGGTTATACTCATAATGTTACTGAAGTAAATTACAGCGATACAAGAACAACTTATAAATTAGAGAATGTTCCTGCAATGAAAGAAGAGTCATTTGTTAATAATATAGATAATTATAGAGCGTCTATTGAGCATGAATTATCGGGCAAACAAATGCCACAAACTATTTTCGAATCTTTTTCAACGACTTGGGAAGATGTAGCAAAAAAGATTTATGAAAATGAAGATTTTGGGGCTCAATTGGATAAAAATAATTATTTTGAAGAGGATTTAAAAGTTTTACTTCAAGGTTTAAATACAAGAGAAGAAAAGGTTGCAACAATATTAAAATTTGTTCAATCAAGAATGACTTGGGACAAGTACAATAGTTATTTGTGTGATGTTGGTGTTAAAAAAGCCTATCAAAATAAAATCGGAAATTCTGCCGAAATAAACCTAATGTTAGTCTCTATGCTTCGTTATGCAGGTTTCAATGCAGATCCAGTTTTAATAAGTACAAGGTCTAATGGAATTGCACTTTTTGCAAGTAGAACGGCTTTTAATTTTGTTATTGCTGGAGTTACTTTTGATAATGAATTGATCCTATTAGACGCAACAAGTAAAATTTCTTCACCAAATATTTTACCTCTTTATGATTTAAATTGGTTTGGTAGAATCATAAGAAAAAGTGGTACTTCGGAAAGTGTTGATTTAATGCCAAAAATTATTTCAAACGATGTGGTAAATATGCTTATTGCAATTGATGAAAAAGGTCTTGAAAATGCGATTGGAATAGAGCTTGTTACTGTATTCAAAGATAAAGATGGTAAAGAACAAATTTACTCAACGCAAGAGTTTGAGTTGATAAATAAGGAAAATAATCTTTATACATTTAGCAC
>JAIEMH010000007.1 GCA_019752245.1 Flavobacteriaceae bacterium | reverse complement strand
AAAAGAATTCAGTTGACGATGATTTTATAAACTCAAAAAAATGTTCAAAAAAATCACTCTTATTGGTGCATTAGTTTTTTTTAGCTACGGATTTTCACAAATTTCCCGAAAGCAACAATTGGATACTATTGTGAAAAAAAATGGCTCCAAAACAGAACTTATTATTACCAATAGTACTTCTAAAACGAAAAAAATAGTTCGATTAAAGAATGAAAAACTTGATGGTTTTCAGGAAGAATTTGGTCGAAATGATGTGCTGTTTAAAAAGAGTGAATATAAAGATGGTTTTCTTAATGGAATCGTTTTTTCGTATGATTATCAAGGCAATTTAACAGAAGAAAAACCTTATAAATTCAAACCCAATAGAAATAATTCTGTTATTGAAGGTGAACTAAAATTGTATAGAAATAAAAAATTATACGCTGTAACAACCTACAAAGACAGTCTAAAAGAAGGAACTTTTAAAGAGTTTTATCCAGATGGAGTATTGATGAATAGTGGAAATTACAAGAAAAATCTTCTTTTCGGAAAAAACGAGCGCTTTCATAACAACAAAGCACTTAATGTAGTTTCTAACTATGAAATTATTGACGATAACGGCAAACTAAAATCGGTTTTAAATGGCGCTTACAAAGAGTTTTCAAATTCAGGAAAATTATATACCGATGGCTTTTATGACTTAGGAAAAAAAGAAGGTTTGTGGAAAAATTATAACCGAAGAAGTGAATTTTTAGAGTCGGAAACCAATTATAAAAACGACAAAATTCACGGAATTAATAATAGATATAATCAAGAAGGCAACTTAATTTCTAAAAGTATTTTTTATGCTGAAATAGAAAAAGATGGTGTATTGCTAAAAAATGTCTTCGATGGAAATCGTCAAGAATTCAGTGCCAAAGGTGTGCTTACTTTGAATGAATCCTATGTTTTTGGCAAGAGAAACGGACTTTATGAACGTTTTTCAGAAAATGGAATTTTGCTAGAATCTGGAAATTATAAAAACAATTTAAAAGTTGGATTATGGCAAAACTTCGACACCAAAGGAGTTAAAAATCAAGAAATAAATTATAAAATATTAATTGTAAATGAACAAGAAAGCTCTGTTAAAGATGGCTTCGAAACGCAATGGAATAATGGTGTTTTAGTTTATAAAATCTACTACGAAAATGGTATTGAGAATGGCGTTATTGAAAGTTATTATCCAAATGGAAAACCAGAATCGTACGGAAGAAAAAAAGACGGTATGTTGGATGGCGATTATTTCAAGTATTATGAAAATGGAAATCTCAAAACCAAACAAACTTTTGTTGCAGAGAAGCCAACAAACGGTGATGGCTACAAAACAAAAGGTTGGCGTTATGAATATGATGAAAATGGGAGTTTAATTGCACAATATTTTAATCTTGACAGAGGCGATCAACCCATTACTATTTTGTACAGAAACGGACAAATTACACGTTACGAAATCCCAAAATTACTTTCTATTTTTAGTTTTCCATCGTCTGATTTGATGTCGTTAAAGGTTGCTAATAATAACAATCAAGCCATTTTTGGTATTTATTTTTATCAAAATAATAATTTTAGAAAACTTATTTATCAAGATCCAGCAGCGTTAAAAGAGAATCAAGTTGTATTTTCTGATAATGGAAATTATCAACACGAATATTCTGATTATTATGCTTACATTTCTAAAGATGGTTTATTAAATTTCTCCAATTCAGATACGGATAATTCGGTGGCACTGAAAGTAAATGAACAAGTAAAAATCGCCTATTTGGAAGCAATAAATCCAAGTTGGGCAAAATCTAAACTTGTTACCGACGTTGTTAAAAATGGCAATTATAAGTTAGAATATAAAAACAACAAACCCTTTTTAGAAATTAACTTTGAAGACAATTTACCGCACGGAAAGATGATTGTTTTTGAGCCAATAAAAGGTGATACACTACTTTATAGAAATTACAATCACGGATTTTTATCTGGAGTTGAAATCGAAAAATTTGCCGGAAAAACCACAGTCAAGAAAAGAAAATATTACGAAAACGGAAAGTTAGAACATGACTTTCTTTCGTTTAAAGACGGTAAACCATACCATAAATATTATTACAACGAAGAAGGAAAGCAAATAAAAACGGTTACTTATCATAACAACGGATTGTTAGAAAACGAACGAAATGATGTTAACAATACTTTTAACCGATTTGATAACAACGGATTTCTATTAGAAGAAAAAAAGAAACTTTCTAATGATGAAAATTGGTCTGTTTTGAAACGATATCATCCTAATTCTAAAATTTTAAAATCGGAATCCTATTATTTCAATGAATTGCAAGACAGTATATATTCGCAGTTTTATGAAGATGGAAAATTACAATACAAGTCGCGTTACAAAGGAGGAAAACGAAATGGATTTTACCTTGAGTATGATAAAGTTGGCGATATTAAATCATTAGGACAATATAAAGAAGATTTAGTGGACGGAAATTGGACGCGGTATGAAAATGCAATTGCCAAAAATTATTTTTATATAAACGGAAAATTACAAATAGTTCCAAGTAATAAAAAATGCGAATGCATCGATACATTGTATAGTTCTAACAAAATTAGATATGCGCCAATGTTAGACAATTTACTGACTTTTAACAAATTAAAAAAGAATTTACCAGCGTTTATAAAACCTATTGATAATTTTAATTTCAACTCTATTTTTTATATTAATTATCAATTCAGTAACGGAAACAATGGCGGATTTTCATCATTAAAATTATTGTTATTTAAACCATTTTCGTTTTATTTACCTTCAGACCAGCAACTTAACGTTGAATCCATGTAAAACAGAAGGATATATAAGTACAATTGATCTTACTGCAAATTATAGTTTTGATGATGTAACACAAACTAGAGCAACGCTTGTTCCGCAACGTATTTCATTTGAATTAGTGAATAGTCCGTTAAAAAGTAATGATAAGGATTATGTAAATTTCACTGCGTTTTATGATGTTGACCGACTAAATTTTGGTTATGAAGACCAATTTTCTATTGATTATAAAAAGGAAACAAACGCCTGCTATGCTTTGGCAAAAATTAAAGATTTTCTTTTTATAGAAGTTGTTAAAGCCAAGCCTCTATTTTTTGAACGACCAGAAACTAATCTTTTGTATAATCAAACTATAAAATCATCAGAACTAGATAATTTTTTTGGATTTGATATTCAAGAAGCGAAAGTTGTTTTTGAATTTAAAGAACAAGACAAAACAATAAAAATTAATTCTAAAACCGATCAACTTTTGGCCAGCGGAAAATTTGCCTCAGGACGTATTAATATTCCGTGTAAAAAAGTTTCTGAAGACACGTTTGAAACCACAAACGAAACCGAAAAACAACTGTTTTCTTCCCAAAACTTAAAGAAAGAATGGATGAAAAAAGGATGTTCAAGACTACTAATTAATTACAATCAAGAGCAATTGCAACTAGAAGTTTACTTCTTTGCAGAATAACTATAATTATGAAGAAAAGCACCACAATAATCTTAGTTTTGCTATGTTTATTTGCAATAAATAGCTTTGCTCAAGTAATAGATCTTTCTAAAAACATACGTTACGAGTTTAATAATTATTATAAAAAATTCACATCG
>JAIEMH010000243.1 GCA_019752245.1 Flavobacteriaceae bacterium | reverse complement strand
AATGTATTTTTTATGAATATCTAACGTATAGATCGTTGAAATACTGTTTACTTTTCCTGCAAGTGAAGCTACAATTGCAGCAGTTAAAGCGGCAACTGATAATCCCTTTAATCCGGTTGGTAGAAAAGTTAATACCGCCGAATAAGCTCCATCTTTACCTCCAACTAATTGTGGCAAATACCCTTTTTGATATAAAACGAAAGCGGCTATTCCTGGTAGCATAACAATTACAGGCATTAATAATTTTAAAAGACCTGCAAATAAAATTCCAGTTCTTGCGGTTTGCAAATCTGCTCCTAAAGCTCTTTGTGTAATGTATTGATTACAACCCCAATAGTTTAGATTAATAATCCAAATACCTGCTAAATAGGATAAAACACCAGGAAAAGTAAGGTATTTATTAATATCATTTTGAGTAGATTCTGCAGTTGGTTTAGGAATAATCATTTTAAAATGCTCAGGAGCTTCTCTCATCAAAACTTTAAATCCAGAAATAGCATCCGATCCAAATCCAAAATGTTCTCCAACCGTTGTTAATGCAATGTACGAAGTTACTAAACCTCCAATAATTAAAACTGCAACTTGTATAACATCTGTATAAGCAACAACTTTCATTCCTCCCAAAGAGATAAATAAAGCAAAAACAGCCAATCCTAACATAATTATATGAAGGTATTCTCCACCTGCTAATCCGTTAATGGCAACAGCTCCTAAATATAAAATGGAAGTTAAATTAACAAAAACGTATAAAAATAGCCAAAAAACAGCCATAATTAAAGCAGTAGATTCGTTGTACCTCGTTTTTAAAAATTGAGGCATTGTATAAATTTTATTTTTTAGATATACTGGAATAAACCATACTGCAACTATTATTAAAGCAATAGCGGCAACCCACTCATAGGCAGCAACGGCAATTCCTAAAAAGAAACCTTCTCCACTCATACCAATAAATTGTTCTGCAGAAATATTAGAAGCAATAAGTGATGCTCCAATTGCCCACCATGTTAAAGTTCCTTCAGCAAGAAAATAGGCCTTTGCATCGTGTTCGTTTTTTTCTCGTTTGCGATAAATGGAATACCCATAGGCAGAAACTGCTATAAAGTAAATGATAAATACTACGTAATCGGCAAGAGCTAAATTGGAGTTCATAGAGTATTGATTTAAAAAATTAAATAGTTTTTTATATTCTTTTTGAGTTCAAAATTTTACTCAATCGATTTCGGTAATTAATTGTAAAACACCCTTTTTTATAAGTTGGTGATATTAAAAAAGTCGGAATTTACATTGAAAGACCATAACTTATTATTAGAAAAACTTCAAATTAAAAATTTAACCATTCAATATTGCAGTTCATTTAGTTCTAATTATGACTAATAATTTTTCAAATATATTATTATTTGTTAATGTGACAATTATTTTATTGCTTTTTTTTTATCACAAAAAATAACAATACCCTAAAAAAAGAAGAGAATGAATATACTTATGTTAAAAAATAAGGATAACAACTAACATCACAACTTAAAAAGTCAAATTTAATTATGTGATTTATTTCTGTAATTTTACTAAAATACAAATTCAAAAAAAAAATAATTATTTATTTATAAATCAACAACATAACTTAAAAAAAATCTACTATTGAAACGATTTTATTGCTAAAAAAAGGAGTAGATTTAAAAAGTATGAATTACATAAACTTAAGGTAAACATATGTAACTATTAACTAGGTTATGCATCGCAAATTTGCACTGTATAATATAACGATAGAACATTATGAAAAAATTACTACTTTTATGTATATGTGTAGCATATACCATGAGCACATCGGCTCAAACAGATGACAAAAAATGGAATGTTGGTTTTCATGGCGGCATGATGCAATATCATGGAGATCTTGGACATGATTTTTACCAAACTAGCAATACCTCTTATGGATTAGGCGGTTTATCAGTATCTAGATATTTAGGAAGATATTTAGATTTAAACTTATTTTTAACAAGAGGTACTTTAGGGTATAACGATGGAACAAATCCTGGTTTTAAAAGTGATTTTAGTGCAGCTACATTAAATTTAAGATTCAACTTTTTAGGACCAGAATATATTGTTAGACCATATGTTTTTGGTGGTGCTGGTTTCCTACTTTTTGACAACCAACTTAATTTTCACAAAGAAAAAATCGATACCGCAATGCCTACTGCTGGTGGAGGAATCAACTTTAGATTGACTCCTGTATTGATGCTTAATCTTCAAGAAACATTCTTGTTTACAAATAATGACTCTAGAGACGGACAAGTTTCTGGAAAAAAAGATGATTTTCTAATGCATACTGTTGGATTGTCTTTCAACTTTGGAAGTAAAAAAGATGCCGATAATGATGGTGTTTCTGACAATAAAGACAAATGTCCAAATACTCCAGCAGGTGTTGTTGTAGACAAAATGGGCTGTCCGTTAGACAAAGATAAAGATGGCATAGCAGATTATTTAGACTCATGTCCAGACGTTGCAGGTACGCAGTTATTAAACGGATGTCCAGATAGAGATAATGATGGTGTTGCAGACGCTAATGATCTTTGCCCTGATCAAGCAGGAAGCATTGCCTTAAAAGGTTGTCCAGACACTGATAATGATGGTGTTGCAGACATTAATGATAAATGTCCAAACACTAAATCTGGTAGTCAAGTTGACGCAAAAGGATGTCCTATAGACAGCGATGGTGATGGTGTAACTGATGATTTAGACCGTTGTCCAACTACAGCAGGAATAGCAAGTCTTAAAGGTTGTCCTGATAGTGATGGCGATGGTGTGGCAGATATTGATGATAGATGTCCAAACACTAAAGGTAACATTAGTAACAAAGGTTGTCCTGAAATTACAAAACAAGATGCCGTAAGAATTACATACATTGGAAGTAAAATTTTCTTTGAAAACAATAGCGACAAATTAAAAGTAGCTTCGTTATCTCAATTGGATGAACTTGCTAAAATATTAAATAAGTATGAAGGTGCCAATCTAGTAATTGAAGGACATACGGATAGTAATGGTTCAGATGATTTCAATATGACATTATCACAAAAACGAACTAATTCTGTAAAACAATATTTAATTAGCAAAGGAATATCTGATTTGAGATTGACTGGAATTGGTCTTGGTGAAACTAAACCAGTGGCTGATAATAAAACTTCGTTAGGAAGAGCTAAAAATAGAAGAGTAGAATTAAAAACAAATTATTAATTAATTGATTGGTTTAAATTAGGTTTTATGTTTGTTTTGTTAGAAGAGCTGTTCGTAAGGAACAGCTCTTTTTTTTTTAATATAAGTCAGAAAAACATACTTTATAATTTTTAAATAATGTGAATTCTATAACTTTTAAAAATACTTATGTAATTGATTTTGATTAGAAAAAGAGAACTTTACTTTACAAAATTAAAAATAAATAGTATGACACCAAAAATTGGAATTTCCGAAATTAATTTAAAGAAAAGTATTGATTTATTATCTGTAGTATTGTCCGATGAAATGACTTTGTACGTAAAGACAAGAAAATTTCATTGGAATGTTTCTGGCAACAGTTTTATGGAATTGCATAAATTGTTCGAAGAAGACTACAAAGTTTTAGAAATAAATATTGATGAAATTGCAGAA
>JAIEMH010000357.1 GCA_019752245.1 Flavobacteriaceae bacterium | reverse complement strand
AGTACTAAAAATAAGTACCAACTTAAAAAATGAAAAGAGCACTATAAACAATGTTGTGGAATATAAGTTGGATAAAATAAACAACACCTTAAGCTACATAACTGCTTTAGAAGACAGCTACACATTTGGGACAGTAGATTTAAAAACGTTAGAAAATAAAGTGCTCTATTCGGGCAAAAATAAACTACACGATTTAATCGTTTCAGAAAATGGAAAGGGTATTTTTTTCTTGCAGGAAGGTAAAAGTTTTGAAGAAACAAAATTAGTGTACTACAAAGACGAAAAGAGCATTATAAAAATATTCAATCCACAACAGATTACTAATTTCCCAATAAAGTATGGAATAGTTACTACAAAATCCATTAAAATTTCTAACGATGGCAAGCGTATTTTCTTTGCAATCGCAAAAAAACCGCAATTCAAAAATACAAATGAAGACGAAGTTGAGGTTTGGGATACAGAAGATGCATGGATTTATCCAAAAGCAAAAAAAGAAAACATAGAGGAATTTTCCAGATTGGTAGTTTGGTTTATTGACGAAGGCCGATTTTTGCAAATAACAGACAATACAATGCCTTATGTACAACTAAATGGAGATAAATCAGTAGCAATGATCTATAACCCTACTGCCTACACACCACATTTCAAAAAATACGGCGATGTAGATTATTATCTTTATAACATAATAAACGGCAGTAAATCCTTATTTTTAGAAAAACAACCAGGTGAAAATTACCTACTTTCATTTTCTCCAGACGGAAAATACATTTGTTATTTTAGAGGAGACAGCTGGTGGTTATATGAAATAAAGTCCAAAATTAGAATTGAAATTCCTGCTCCAAAAGGAACAGTATGGGCTTCCTCTAATATAAAATACATCACAAGACCAAGTATTTATGGAATGCACGGATGGAGTCAGAATGGCAAATTTTTCTTTCTTCAAGATGAATTTGATGTGTACAGGTACGATTTACAGCTTAAAAAATTAAAAAAACTCACCGCCGGACGAGAAAATAAAAAGCAGTATAATATTGATGAATCGAACAAAGTAATCTTGGAAAATGAAAATTATAATGGATGGTCAAGCGCGATAATTGACACCAGTAAGGACATTACATTATGGTCCAGAAACACTACAACTAAAGAACAACAATATACTGTTCTTACAAATTCAGACAAAGTAATTCCACTAGTTAGTAAGAGTTCAAAAGTGGATGAAATGATATCTTCAAAAAATGGTATTCATTCGTACAGGGAACAAAGCTATACGATGCCACCAAGACTAGTTTGTGACAACGCGGGTAAAATAAGAATTCTGTACCAAAGCAACAGACAACAAAATAAGTACAATTGGGGAAAGTCGGAGTTAATTACATTCTTTAATTCAAAAGGTCAAAAACTCGAGGGATTAGTATTCTATCCTGCAAATTATGAAAAAGGCAAAACCTATCCCATGATAGTAAATGTTTACTCGCAAATTGCAAATTCATTATACGATTACTGTTTTCCAACATTATATAATGAAACTGGTTTTAACGCCAAACATTTTGTTCTTAAAGATTATTTTGTGTTGTTGCCAGATGTGTACTATTACGAAGGAGAAACTGGAAAGAGCGCTTTAGATTGTGTTACCGCAGCAACAAACGCAGTAATCGCAACAGGAATGGTAGATACCAAAAGAATCGGATTAACTGGTCATTCGTTTGGAGGTTATGAAACAAATTACATCATCACACAGACAAATAAATTTGCAGCTGCAGTATCAGGCGCAAGCGTTACCGACATGACCAGTTGGTATTTTAGCAATTCCAAAAGCCTCTACATTGCAGAATCATGGAGAAGTGAAGCGCAGCAATGGCGAATGGGCAAAACTTTTTTTGAAGATAAACAAGTATACTTAAATAACTCTCCTATCCTTTTTGCAGATAAAGTAAATACACCACTACTAACCTGGGCAGGAAAAAAAGAAACAAACCTCCCATACGAGCAAAGCATTTTGTTTTATAATGCGCTTAGAAGAGCCGGTAAAAAGAATGTGCTCCTACTATATCCAAATGACAATCATTCAATTGTGATCAAACAAAATCAAATAGACTTAAGCCATAGAATCTCCGATTGGTTTGATCATTATTTAAAGTAATAAATAAAAAATAAGTGCAGTTTGTATAAAACTGCACTTACAATCATAATTAAGGATTCACAGTTCTCAATAGAGGTGTCGTACAAGTTGTCTCACTTTCTTTGTCAAAAACTTGTGAGGTGCCACTCATACAAAAAGCATTACCAATAACATCACAATCAACCGCTACTGCTTTACAGCTGGATGGCAACGGAGAATGAATGTAACCAGTAATAATAGGCTTAGCTGTTTTGCTTACCTTCGCTTCACTTGTGCTTACTGCGGCAGCACTTGCCAATGAAAATGCTACCAACGGAAGCAACATCATTTTTACAAAATTTGTTTTCATAATAATAAAGTATTAAAATTAAAATGTTGATCTACTCTTTTCTACAGGTTTTCGATCTTAACCCTGACACCGATCAGTTGTGCTATCATTTTATTGATTTTGTTTTAATACAGTCAATAAGGGTTTGCCAAAAGAGTATTTAACAATTTGATGACCGATTATCGCATAAAATGCGGTATCAGTTACAAGCATTTCACTCATTTTTACTTTGTTTTCATGGTAAACATAAAAACTAAACAAGTAAACATTGTTATCAATATCATATACGTCTAGTACAGAAGCCATCTTCCAATTTTTCTCACTCTCATACCTGCCACGAAGTCCCGATTGATTAAATAGAAGCGAGTTAAAAGCCACACTTCTTAGGTTTACAGTATAAGGAGGCGCTGCCAACTTACGATCTCCAGATTGCTTTATCCTAACGACTTTTAATTTAGCTTGAGAAGTAGTATCTATAGTTTTACCTAGATGCAAAAGATTCAAAGTAGAATCCGCAACAATAAATTGATTTCTGTAGAAATAGGTGTAAATAATTTTCTTTAAACGTTCACTGTAAGCAAGCGTACCATCGGTATCAAAAATGCCATCTATTTGTTTCTGCAGCAATTGTAAATTCTTTTTTATTACAATACTATCCTTCAATGCAATAGTACCCAATACATTTTCATCAGTTCCTAATTGTTGACCTCTAAAAACAAACTTAGTAGAGTTTACAGGTTGTAATGTGGTAAAATAGGGCTTCTTAGTCAACAATATTTTTGCTTTCCAATCAGATAATAATCCACGATAAATAATCGGAAGAGTTCCATCATAAAGAAAGAAATAACGTCCAAGAATTTTTATTTTGACATTTCTAAAGGCATAATGATCATCACTGAGTTGTATAGTATAATTCTTTGTATTTTTCAAGGAACCATCAAATTCAACCACCGTCAAAGGCGAAGTAGAATTTCCTAAATATATTTTTCCATTATATTGACCAGCAAAATAAAAATTATAGTTATTTAAATCTTTTGTTAAAGTCCTTTCCGCAGTATTGGGTATAAACCGACGAAGAAAGGGATTCTGTTTTTGCATCACAGCTTCAGAGGAAAGAAACAATACAACCACAATAGTGATGCTAGATAACAATACAAGAAGTAGATGAAACAGTACTTTCTTATGTAAAGGCTGAAAAA
>JAIEMH010000081.1 GCA_019752245.1 Flavobacteriaceae bacterium | reverse complement strand
TCAGTACTTTTTTGCATATAATGTTGCTACTTTTGAAGTTTTAACTAATAAAATAATTTATACAACACCCTAAGTAAAAAGCTATGATTATGATCTTTGTAGGATTTTTACTTTTTATTATTCAGGAAATTGGTTGCAATTATAAACCTGATCATTTTTATAAAGAAAAAAATTATGTTGATGCCGAGGCAAATTACAGAATATCACAAGCTAAATTCAAGAAAAAAGCTATTGCATCCTACAATTTAGGAACATCAATATACAAACAAAATCAACCTAGTGAAGCCAAATTTCAGTTTGAAAAAGCTATAAAAGACGCTAAAACAAAACCCGAAAAGCACCAAGCATTTCACAATTTGGGGAATTCTTTAATGAAAGAGAAAGAATATTCTGGAGCAGTTGAAGCCTATAAAAATGCCTTAAGAAACAATCCAACGGATGAGGAAACACGTTATAATTATGCTTTGGCCAAAAAAATGTTGAAAGAAAATCCGCCAAAGAAAGACGATAACAAAAAAGACAAAAACAAGGACAAAGACAAAGACAAAAAGGACGATAAAAAAGACCAAGACAAAGATAAAAAAGACGACAAAAAAGATAAAGGCGATAACAAAGACAAGGATAAGGATAAAAAAGACGGCAAAGACAAGCAAGATAAAGACAAAGGAAAAGGTGATCAACCACAACAACCAAAACCAAGTGGCGCATCTAAGCAACGAATAGACAATCTTTTGGATGCTGTAAATAACGAAGAGAAAAAAGTTCAAGAAAAAGTAAACGCACAAAAAGTTCAAGCCAAACCACAAAAACCAGAAAAGGATTGGTAGTTAATAGAATTCCGAAAAAGAAAATGAAAAGATTAATTGTAATACTAGTTTTGTTTATAACCAATGCATTGTTAGCTCAAGTAAAATTTGAAGCCAATGTAAGCAAGAATTCTTTGGGATTAAATGAAAGAGTACGCATTGAATTCTCAATTAATGAAGACGGCGATAATTTTGTTCCGCCCAATTTTGAAGCATCAGGATTTAGAGTAGTGGGTGGACCAAGTCAGTCCATAAGTCAATCATGGATTAACGGTAGAAGCTCTTTTCAAAAATCATATACCTATATTTTGTTGCCTTTAAAGAAAGGAAATTTAGTTATAAGACAAGCCGTTATTGAAATTGACGGACAACTTTACAAAACATTACCTATAAAAATTAATGTTTCTGACGCTGTTAATTTACCAAATGATCCTAATGAACCAGCAACAGTAAGAGCCGATAATAATTTGTATTTGGTTGCCGACATTTCTAAAACCAATCCTTATGTAAACGAACCAATTACAGTGGTTTACAAATTATATTTTAGCTACAACATTGGAATTAGCAATTGGCGTGAATTAAACAAACCAAAGTACAACGACTTTTGGAGTCAGAATATTGACATCAAAAATCTAGTTGCCGAAGAAGGAATGTTTAAAGGCGAACGTTATCGTTTTGTTGTTTTAAGAAAAACAGTATTGTATCCACAAAAAGCTGGAAAATTAGAAATAGAACCACTTTCTTTAGATATTGATTGTCAAGTTCCTAGAGGAAGACCAAACTTTTTTGGACAAGTGCAATTGGTTGAGGACAGTAAAAGAGTTTCAGCCGGAAGCAAAATTATTTCGGTAAAAGCATTGCCAGAAGCAGGAAAACCAGCTAATTTTTCTGGCGCTGTTGGTAAATTTAATTTTAGTGCACTTCCTTCAAGAACCACTTTAAAAAATGGTGAATCACTAGATTTAGAGGTAAAAGTTACCGGAACAGGAAATTTAAAATTGTTTAATCTGCCTAAACCTGTCGTGCCATCAGATTTAGAAATGTACGATCCAGAACATACCGAAAATGTTACAACGCCACTTTCTGGAATGACAGGAAGCATTTCTGATAGATATACAATTATTCCGCAATCTAAAGGCAATTTTCCGATTAAAGGATTGCAATTTTCTTACTTTGATTTGACTTCTGGAAGTTATAGAACTATTACTTCGCCAGATGTAATGCTGAATGTTTTAGATGGTCCAGGAGTTGCAAGTTCTAATCCAAACGCAACGAATGAAGCGTCAAAAGTGCCAGTTGCGGCTAGTAAAGCATTTGCGTTTATAAAACAAAAAACAAATTTGTCCAATATAGAATCGGATGATTTTTTGGGTTCAGGATGGTTTTATTCGTTGATGATTTTTCCGTTTTTAGGAATTCCAGCTTTGATGCTCCTCCGAAGAAGAAAAGAAGCAGAAGATGCTGATGTTGTTGGAAATAAAAAGAAAAAGTCCAATGCCTTGGCAAAGAAATATTTATCGGAAGCCAAAAAACAAATCAACAATAAAGAGCCATTTTATATTGCTTTAGAAAAAGCGATGCACAATTTCTTGAAAGCCAAATTAAGCATTGAAACCTCAGAAATGAGCAAAGATAAAATTACAGAAATACTACTTTCTCGAAATGCAAATTCTGACACCGTGAAAGAATTTATAACCTTGACAGAAAGCTGTGAATTGGCTCGATATGCGCCATCAACGAGCGTAACTATTCAGCAAGATTATGACAAAGCAGTCGAAATTATATCCAGTTTAGAAAAACAATTGGCATAAAAACTTTAAAATAAATATAGAAATTATAAAGTTTGATAAAGTAAGGAAAAAATCTTTCTGAACAGAGCAACAATCAACTCTTTAATAAAGTAAAACGCCTTACTAAATCAAAAAAAAACTGTGATTCTATGTGTTTAAAAAATAAAATTATGAATAAGTTTGTTTACATACTCATTTTAATATTCCAGTTTTCATTGGCACAAACTGCTTTTGAGAAAGGAAATCAGTTATATCAAAAAGAGAATTATCAAGAGGCAATCACTAATTATGAAAGTGTTTTAGCTTCCGGAAAACAATCGGCTGATTTGTATTTTAACCTTGCCAACAGCTATTATAAGTTGCACAAGGTAGCGCCAGCAATTTATAATTATGAAAAAGCATTACAATTAAATCCTAACGACGAAGAAATAAAAACCAATCTAGATTTTGCTCGAAAAATGACTATTGATGATATTAAAATCATACCAAAAGTAGGATTTAACAAACTCATTGAAGATTTCACGAGCAACTATTATTATGATACTTGGGCATGGATTGCAGTGGCTTTTGCATTTTTGTTTTTAGCTTTTTTTGTAGGATATTATTTGTCTGCCACAACCTTAAAAAAGCGAATTTTCTTTACAGGAATGTTTTTGGTTTTAATTTTAATTGGTGTGAGTGTGGCTTCAGCTTTTTATGAAAAAAATAGAAAATCTACTGAAAAAGCAGCCATTATTTTTTCAGAAACAACATCGTTAAAAGGCGAGCCAAAATCAACTAGCACAGAAACGATTTTACTTCATGAAGGAACAAAAGTGTACATTTTAGAAAGCATAGCCAATTGGAAAAAAGTACAACTTACTGACGAAACTACAGGTTGGATAAGCGATGAAGCAATCAAAGAACTTTAATTAGTTTTCAGTTTATAATAGTTTTTCCACACAGTTTGTCATTCCGTAGGAACCTAACTTTTAATTGAAAGATTTCTCATAATTAGATCCAAATCTGACTTAGAAATTGAAGTTAAATTCAGATTGAATTTCGTACCGATAAACATCTTATTTTTG
>JAIEMH010000019.1 GCA_019752245.1 Flavobacteriaceae bacterium | reverse complement strand
GCAGGCATTTGATTTTCTTGAGCTACTCTTTTTCCGAAAGTATTGATAAAGTGAAAGATGATAAAAATAGCTACGGCAAATACTATTGGTAATCCTAATCCACCTTTTCTAATAATTGAACCAAGTGGCGCTCCAATGAAAAACATCAACAAACATGAAAATGCAATCATAAATTTATCATAGATAGTAATCCAATGGCTGTTTATGTTTTTAGCTTTTGCTTCCATTTCAAATACCGAACTGTCTATTGAAAAACCAGTATTTTCTATATTGTTTAAAGCAATTTTAATGATTTCATTTTTCTTAACTTTATCAAGATCTTTTAATAAATCATTTGCGTCTGCATTGGTAAGCGTACTTGATTGTGGAGCACTATAATAAGTATTAGCTACACCAGTTCGCATATAGATGTTGTCGGTATACGATTTTAAATCTTTTTTATAATTTTTATTTAATGAATCCAAGGTATATCTTAATTCATTAATATTTAGCATGGTATTGTTATTTGAAATGTCAACACTTTGCATGTTAGATTGATTTAATTTAGATAAATCAATATTTATTACATCTCTTTTAAAAGAACCTTTAGCAAAAGGAATTTTGTTTCGCTCTTCGTATTTTTTAGGAATTATATCTTCGTAATAATTTCCATTAGTTAGAACTAATTTAAGAGTGTTTGATGATTCACTACTTACCAATTCGCCTTTTTCAGCTTTGATTACTGTAGTGTTTCCTTCACCATTATCAAGTTTTTTGTGAATGGTAACACCTTTCAATAAGTTTCCTTTTTCACCCAGCTTTTTTTCTACTTTGATGGTATAATTTCCAACTTCACTAAATTGTCCTTCAGCAATAGCCATTGCTGGTTTTACTTGGGCAATATTTCTTCTGAAGTTAATGAATTTATATTCGGCATAAGGAATTACATTGTTGGCAAAGAAAAAAGAAACTATGCTTAATAGTATAATGAATGCAGTAATACTTTTCATGGATCTTTGAAACGAAATTCCTGAAGATTTCATTGCTGCAAATTCGTAGTTTTCTGCTAAACTTCCGAAAGTCATTATGGAAGATAATAATACAGAAAGTGGTAATACTAAAGGAACGATTCTTGGCATTGAGAACAACAAAAACTTTATCACAAGTAAAAAGTCTAAATCTTTACCTGCAAGTTCTGAAATGAAAAGCCAAACTGTTTGGAGTATGAATATAAAAAACAAGATTACAAATACCGTGGTAAATGTAATCAAGAATGTTTTTAATAAATACTTATCTAATATTTTCACAAAGACTAATCTAATTTATTGATGTAGTAGTTTGGATATTTACTTGCTACAAAGGTAAATTGATTTTTTGACAACGGCTGATTGGTTTTGAAAGAATTAACAGTCAAAGTTGTTTTTGTACCATTTTTACCTATTTCAATTAGATTGTAAATGGTTTTTGTTTGCACATCTATTCCCAAAAGCACTTCTTTTCGTTGGTCTTTTCCGCTGTTTGGTATAAGTTTTATGTATTGTATTTTACGTCCTTTAATATCTTGAAGGATGTCCCAATTGTATTTGTAACCACTATTGAAAAAAGTCAGCATTTTAGATGGAGTAATAGCTTTATCGTCTTTATCATTGATACTTGAAATAGTAACTTCTTCATCTTCAGGTACAATGGTGTATGTTTTTTTGCCGTCAAATATTTTGGTTACTCCCATAAAATTTAACACATACTTGTTTCCTTGCAAAGTAACATTTCCTTTACTGTCTTGATTGATGTTTTCTTTTGAGTTGTTCAATGTATATTTAAAGTCAATAACAATATTGTCATAACTTTTAATTTTTGCAGTAACTTCATCTAAAAGTGTTTTTGCTTTTTTATCTTGAGCAGTACTTGAGAATCCTATGCATAGGAGTAGTGCAATTGAGAGTATTTTTTTCATTTTACTGATTATTTTTTTCATTACTTAAAAATTGATCGAGAGCAACTAAGTCTGGAATGTTTACACTCCTTGCTTTACTGCCTTCAAAAGGTCCTACAATTCCTGCTGCTTCCAATTGATCTATCAATCTTCCGGCACGGTTGTAACCTAGTTTCAATTTTCTTTGCAATAATGATGCCGAACCTTGTTGCGCCGTTACAATTATTTCGGCAGCATCTCTAAAAAGGGCATCTCTTTCGGATATATCAATGTCTAATTTTACATTACTTTCGTCGCCAACATACTCTGGAAGCAAGAAGGCAGTAGGATAGGCTTTTTGAGATCCAATATAATCTACAATTTTTTCAACTTCGGGTGTATCTACAAAGGCACATTGCACACGAACTAAATCATTTCCGTTAGAAAATAGTAAATCTCCGCGTCCAATAAGTTGATCGGCACCACCAGAATCTAAAATAGTTCTTGAGTCGATTTTTGAAGTTACTCTAAAAGCTATTCTAGCAGGAAAGTTGGCCTTAATCATACCTGTAATAACATTTACAGAAGGTCTTTGTGTTGCAATAATTAAGTGAATTCCAATAGCACGAGCCAATTGCGCCAAACGAGCAATGGGTGTTTCAACTTCTTTTCCTGCTGTCATTATTAAATCGGCAAACTCGTCTACAACTAATACTATATAAGGTAAAAACTGATGTCCGTGTTCTGGATTTAATTTTCGAGCTTTGAATTTTTCATTATATTCTTTAATATTTCTAACCATTGCATCTTTTAATAAAGAATAACGGTTGTCCATTTCAATACAAAGCGAGTTTAAAGTATTGATAACTTTACTATTATCTGTGATAATTGCATCTTCAGAATCGGGAAGCTTGGCCAAATAATGTCTTTCAATTTTATTGAAAAGCGTTAATTCTACTTTCTTTGGATCGACCAAAACAAATTTTACTTCTGCTGGATGTTTTTTGTATAATAAAGAGGTCAGAACTGCATTCAAACCTACCGATTTTCCTTGTCCTGTTGCTCCAGCCATTAATAAGTGAGGCATTTTGGCAAGGTCAAATACAAATGTTTCGTTAGAAATTGTTTTTCCTAATGCTATAGGAAGTTCCATTTCGGCTTCTTGAAATTTTGCTGAAGAAATAACCGTTTTCATTGGAACCATTGTTGGATTCTTGTTTGGAACTTCAATACCAATAGTTCCTTTTCCTGGAATAGGAGCAATGATACGGATTCCTAATGCTGAAAGTGACAGTGCAATATCGTCTTCCAGACTTTTAATTTTAGAAATTCTAATTCCGGCTTCAGGAACAATTTCATACAAAGTTACTGATGGTCCAACTGTAGCTTTAATTTGTGCAATTTCAATTTTGTAATTGCGAAGTGTTTCTACAATATTATTTTTATTTTCCTCAAGCTCGGCTTGATTGATTGTAATTCCAACGGATGCATATTCTTTTAATAAATCTATAGTTGGAAATTTGTAATTGGACAATTCTAAAGTTGGGTCAAACAAACCAAAATCGGCAACCAATCGCGATGCTAAATTTTCTTCAACAGTATCTTCTTCAGGAGCTTTTTCAATTACAAAAGCTTCATCATTAGTTTTAATAACATCGGGTTCAGTGACTTGTAGTGTTGGCGTAGGTGTTGGTTTTGGACTTACCGTCGGAGTCGGAGTAGGCGTTGGTTTCTCTGGTCCCGGACGAATGAAATCCCAAGTTTCTATCCACGACAGACCAGT
>JAIEMH010000254.1 GCA_019752245.1 Flavobacteriaceae bacterium | reverse complement strand
AGAGTCATTCAAAGAGAAGTACTAAATCAATTGTCTAAAGAGATTTTGTCGGGCAAAGTAACCACCGACAGCATTATTTTACTAGACAGTTTTGACGGACAATTGGTCTTTAGAAACCAAAGCGAGTTAGTTAGTTAACACATTGTTCGTTCGAATGATTTTTGTTTTTAGAATACAACAAGAACATTAAAAATTAAGCATAAAAAAACACCAATTCAGTGATGATTGGTGTTTTTTTTTATAGTTATAAACGTATTTCTTAGTTTGCACGCATTTTTTCTAAAGTCGTATCCAGCACTTTTTTAACTTTTTCAACAGCACCAAAAAAAGCCTTTTCAATAGTTGCATCGTGGCTTGTTACCGCAATAGGTTCTTTTTTGGCAAGACGCACTTCAATCAAGCAACGCTTATCGTTCAACCCAAACTTGCCGCTATTTTCATCACCAAGATGCACCTCAACTCGAGTTATTTTATCATCAAACCGTTCCAACTCATTTTGTAATTCCTGAGTGTAAAAAGTAATCAAACGCTCATTTCCGTCTATGTTCTTGTCCGTGTTGATTTGAATTTGCATAGTATCTTTATTTATATGTTTCCATAAAATTACCTAATAAACAAAGGACTTCAAAACAAATTAGTATAAGTTTATGAAACAACCGCAACAACCAACCAACATTACTAATCTTATATATTAGGAGCGAATCACTTGCGCATTTTGGGTTATGCAATTCCTGCTGTCCGCACTACACGGTGATGGTCTTTTATAAAATTAGAATTTTAAACAAAATTTTATAGTAATGAGGAAAACCGTAAAATCCATTAAAAGAAAGTACTTATATTTGAAAAAACAACTTGCGACAATTAGCTTGAAAAAGCATATATAGTTATGTTTGTTGCCATTATAAACGAGTTAGCAGATATTATGAAAAAAATTGATATTAAACATATAATTTGGATATTTATTATAATGATGATTCTTTATGATGTCTATGGCTATATCGATGAATATCTAATAATAAAGAATTATCAATATGGTGAAAAATATAATAATTTCAGAAGAAAAAATGGAATTCCCATAATTGACAAAAATATGGAACCGTTTAAAGTGCCTGAAGATAATTTTTGGGGAATGATTTGGATAAATGAAGAAAAAACTTCAGAACAAAAACCTCTAATTAACAAAATGAAAATAATTGAGGCGTCAAAAGAAAATGGTTGGAAAAGCGAAAGTGATAATTTTATATATTATATAAATGATTCAACTGATTATGTTTTACAAACTGACTCAAAAAAAACTGAGAATAAAATAATATCCGAATATAAGTTTGGCAAAACAAATAGTGTGAATAATGAACTTAAAGAATTAACCAAAACTGAATATGATAGCATTAAATTTATTTGGAAAATAGAATAACATCTGCTCACAGCCGTTTCAAGAAATGGCGTGGTTATGGATTTATTTGAAATCGGAAAGGTTTTTAATTTAAAGTTTTAGTTATATTTGTAAGGCTTGGTCTTGGTTTATCTCCAATTCTTGAAGCCGCGACACCTTACAAGATATTATCCAAAAACCTAACGAAACATCAAACAGATGAAAAAAAATCTAATCCTTTTATTTATGTTATCATTCCTCTATAGTTGTGAATCACAAATTAACCGAGATTTAAAAATTGGAAACGAAATAAATTCAAAAACAGAAAATAATGAAACAAAATTTGGTGGAACCAGAATATCAATCCAAAAACCAAACAATTATGAATTAGTAGATAAACTGCTAAGAATTCAAAAAAACTCAAAAACTTACATTCAGGTTTTTGAAGTACCAAATTCAAATTTCAAAGATTCAAAATCAAAAATTGTAAAAAACTATGAAGATGCGATTTCAAGTGGAAATCTTCCAAAAGAGTTCTACAGGAAGGAATTTAAACTTAATGGAGAAGATGCTATACTTTATTATGGTGCTGATAAAAAAAATAATTCCGAACAAATCGCTCTCGGTTTTGGAGACAATGAATTTTCTGTAATCGTTTATGCCGTTTTTCCAGAAAATGAAATTGAAACGAGGGAAGAAATTTTAAAAACAATTTTTACAATAAAACTAAATAAAAAACAAAAAGCAGAATCACATAACTTACAGAATTTCACTTTAGACACTAGCAAAACAGAATTTATTATTGCTGGTAACATGTCGCAAATGTTTATTTATAATCTAAGCGGTAAAATTGATCCAAATAATGTTTTCGAAAATCAAATCATTGTTTCTGTTCTTCCAAAAGCGGACAGTAAAGAAACACTGAAAAAATATTCACTTGATATGATACAAAAACATAAAAAAAGTGGAATTGAAGTTTCAAATTTAATAGAAAATGAAATTTTAACCAAAGATTATTTTGGTTATGAAATATACTTTGACGGAAAGTATAATGGAAAATCAAATTCAGTTTATCAACTTGTTATAGGTAATGAAAATAGTTCTGTTGCTTATTCCGGTATAGCTTATGACAGAAAAGAAGAACTAATGAAACAAATAAAATTAATATCAAAAACATTGAGAATAAAATAAAATCAATTAACAGCAGTTACAAGAAATTGCTAGACTTGTGATTTATCAGAATTGGTAATTGTTGAATCAAAGTTTTTTCTATATATGTAATAGTCAGTAAATGAAGTACGCAAGTTCTTGTATTTGCAAAACGTTAGCCGACAGTTTGGGAGAACGTAGAAAAATCTTTTAAAAAAGAAAATTATGAGATTTTGGAAAATTAAATTCATATTAATTTTTACAAGTATTTTGTTTGTAACGAATTGTGCTGTAAAAAAAAATCCTTCAAATGAAAGTTTTGAATTCAGAAATGGAAATGAAAAAATTACTTTTGAAATATTGACTGGAGATAAGTTTCTAGAAATAAACAAAACAACTCATACAAAATTTATTTTTGAAAATATTGATCCGAAAATTTGCGCTTTTACAGGACCAACAATAAAGTTTTCTAATCCAAAATCATTAAATGAAAATGAAATTTTAATTGATTTATCACCAACAGAAGAAAACATGAAAAATGGAAAAATTCAAATCGCTGTTAGCTATAAAAGTAAAGGTGAATTACAATGGTTTAGTATAGTAATTCGGTTAAAAAAAAGAAGTTAAAAATCAAAACTACATAGATTGAAAAAGGAAAAAATAATAGATAAAAACTGAACAGCTAAGAACTTTTTTTCTAAGGTTATCCTAATAAAAATTTATAAATTACATCGGTTCTTGCATTCTTAATAACAATAATTAGTTTAATTTTACATCTATCATTCCAATAAACCGTTGGCCAACATTGGTTTCAAGAAATGGAGAGACAGGATTTATTAAAAATGGAAAAATTTTAATGTTTAACTATATTTGTGAAGGCTTGGTCTTAGTTCATCGCAACTTCCACAAGCAAGAAATCGTTGATGGTAGTTTAACACTCCGTGGTTGTAACAATCTATTTTTTTTAAAGTCTAATAAAAAAAAGGAAAATGATGAACAAAAGAAGACTTTGGCTAAAACAAATTGGATTAGGAATTGCAGGTATTGGATTGTCAAATGTAAAATCTTATGCATCACCAGTTATCTCAGAAGACATTTTTGACAATTTTGAAAATCATAATAACTTAATTTTTTTACGCTCAAATGAAAATCCCTATGGTCCATCTCTATTAGCAAGGAAAGTAT
>JAIEMH010000108.1 GCA_019752245.1 Flavobacteriaceae bacterium | reverse complement strand
CTAGTGCCTTTGTAAATTCATTTAATTCTTTGTAAATTCAATTAGTTCCTTTGTGATTTCAACTAGTTCCTCTGTCATTTCAATTAGCTTATTTGTAAATTCAACTATTTCTATGTAAATTCAATGAACTCTGTTTTAAATTAAACTACTTTCTTTTAATTCTTCAAGTTCTTGTTTGAAAATTTCACGTTTTACAGCTGGAGAAACATAGGTTGTTAATCCAAAAGAGGATGTTAAATAATTTAGCTGATCGAAAGGAACAAAAACAAGGTTTTTTTCTTGGTTTAAAGAAACTTCTCCAATATTTTTTATTGTAATGGCTCCAAAATCATGCAATTTAGATTTCCAAATTAACACTTGATTTTCTATTGCAGAAACAGCTACTTCATATGACATTTTCTCTGCTTGAGCAATATGATTGGCCAATAAACCATCGTTATTTTTTAAATAGGCATTAAACGACACCATTTTTTTTGGTGGATAAAACGAATGAGAACCTTCATGTAATTGCGCCGATTGGATTTCGGTTAAAAAAGCACCAAATCCAGGAACGGTTACACATTGGTAACGATAAAGTAATTGTGAAATGTATTGATCAATTTTCATAATGACAAATTTAATTATTTAATGTGTATTGCAAAATTTTATCAACAAACTTTGTTAACAATTTTAATTTTTGTTCTTACTTTTGAAAACCAATAATTTACAATGAACGATACAGAACTATTACACTTATTAGCCCTATTAAAGATAGATGGAGTTGGCGATATTGTTGCCAAAAAACTAATTAATCACTGCGGAAGTGCTGAAAATATATTTAAAACCAAAGCCTCACAACTTGAAGCTATTGATGGTATTGGAAAGGTTTTAATTAAAAATTTGAAAAGCAAATCGGTTTTTAAATTGGCAGAAGCTGAACTCCGTTATATTAAAGAAAACAACATCAGTATTCTATATTATCAAAACGACAACTATCCTAATCGATTAAAACATTGTATTGATAGTCCGGTTTTGTTATTTACATCGGGAACTATTGACTTTAGTGATAGAAAGATAATTAGCATTGTAGGAACTAGAGAAATTACTTCTTATGGTACTGATTTTTGTAAAAAACTTATAGAAGATTTGGCGCCTTTAAACCCAATTATTGTAAGTGGTTTTGCCTATGGAGTTGATATTGTGGCTCACAAAGCAGCTATGGATAACAACCTGCAAACCATAGGTGTTATAGCTCACGGATTGAACCAAGTTTATCCAAAAGTGCATAAAAAGTATGTAGCTAAAATGGAGGAAAATGGTGGTTTTTTGACTGAATTTTGGAGCAGTTCTAATCCCGAGAAGGAAAATTTTGTAAAACGAAATCGAATTGTTGCCGGAATGAGCGAAGCTACCATAGTAATTGAAAGTGCCGAAAAAGGTGGTTCATTAATTACTGCAAATTTAGCCAACGATTATAACCGAGATGTTTTTGCAGTGCCAGGAAGAATTTCAGACAAGTTTAGTCAAGGTTGTAATAATTTGATAAAAACCCAGCGTGCACATTTATTAACTTCTGCAGCAGACATTTTATATATTCTTAATTGGGAATTGCAACAAAAGGAAGAAAAAATAATTCAGAAACAACTCTTTGTGTCATTAGACGATAATGAGCAAAAGGTATACGACTATTTACATTTAAACGGAAAAAAAGAACTTGATACTATTGCTTTACAGTGTGATTTTCCGGTTTTTAGAATGTCATCAATTTTATTAAACATGGAGTTGAAAGGTGTAATTAGACCTTTGCCAGGCAAATTATTTGAAGTAATTTAATTTTCAAATAATTTAGGATTAAACAATTAAAATTATATTTTTGTTTTTCACTATAAACTTTTGGGTATGAATATTATTGAGCTATTTGAAAACGCAACTATTTACAAAGAAAACGCAACAGGATTTACCTTTGACGATACTGTAAAAGTTCAAAAACAAATAGAAATTGAGCGCAGTCAAAATCCAAATATTGATAGTAATCTAGCTTCTAGTTTGACTTTGGCAATGAATGAATATCCTAACGAGTTGCTCTTTATTTCTAACAATCGAGTTTTATATAATTTCTTTGCAAAGAAAAATCATTCTCGCAATAGATTTAGCTCAGATGTTGTTCCATCGGTTTCTGTTGATGCGGTAAAGTCGTTTATTAGTAAGTTTTTAGCGGATGATTTAGACGCTTTTTTTGAAGAAAAAATGCTTAAAAATAGGTTTGATGACATTGAAGATTTTCTTTCAGCAAAAGACTATTTACCACAAAGTTCCTTAGATAAATTAAATCAAAAATTATCAGATAAATTTGACGGTGTTCTAGCCGCATTAGAAAAAGATTTAACATCGGCCGATGTGCTTTCAATGAATTTCATTAAGCACAGAAGTTTTTACGATTTGCTTTCGCATTTCAGATCACCAGAAAATGATGTGAAAATACAAAAACTCCTAAATTTAATGTCAAGTATGTTGGTGAGTTTTGGTATAAAATCTGAATTTTTAAACCCAATGATGATTGCAATGGGTAATTATAAAGCAGTTGATTATAACTTGGAAAACTTACTAAAAACCAATAAAGAACAAACGATAGCTAACACACAAAAAGTATCTTCTAGCGGTAGCTCATCAATGACAACTGGAGGAATAATTGTTTTGGTTATTATAGTTATTAGATTAATTTTATTGATGGTGCGTTGCAATCAATAATTTTATTTAACTAAGTTTTCTATAATTTTTAAACTTTTTTTTACTTTGTCTGAATATATTTTATAAGCAATTAGGCAAAATATAACTGGTGCAATTAAAAAAAAACACCATTTTATTTCAAAGTCTTTTATAAAAGATAAAAGTGAAGCTGTAAAAGACACAACGATACTTAGCATAATTAAATAAAAGATGCTTTTTGGTAATTGAAAAGTAATTACAACATTGTTTTCAAATACTTCACCACTAATTTTTGGACGCAATTGATTTCTAGCATTATAATCAAATGTTGGAAAAATTAAAAATGTTCCATCGGAATTTATTTTTCCTTCAAATGGATTTTTAGAAGCATCACTATACCATAAATCTGTTTTGCTTTTTAAAATTTCAAGAAAAGCAGTTTTAGTTAAATGATTTTTTATCGTTATGGTTTTTTTAAACATTTTATTTCAAACCTAAATTTCCATCAAAATTATTGAAGTAGTCTATTTTTAATTTTAAATGTAGAACAATTATTGTGTTACTAATACCAAATTGAGGGATAAAAAATTAGGGTTTATTGAAACCCTAATTTTACTCTTACTCTATTTAAAACTTCATTAGCAATTAAATGAGCTTTAGCTGCACCTTTTTGTAATAAAGCATCAACTTCAGATTTGTTGTTTATGAAGTAATTGTATTTTTCTCTTTCTGTTTTAAATCGTTCGCAGATTAATTCAAATAATGCTTGTTTGGCATGACCGTAACCATAATTTCCGCCCAAATAATTTTGTCTCATTGTAGCAATTTGGTCTTCGTTGCCAACCAATTTATAGATTGCAAATATCTTACAAGTATCTGGATCTTTAGGTTCTTCAAGTGGCGTACTGTCGCTTTCAATGCTCATGATTTGTTTGCGTAAAGCTTTATCGTCTAGAAAAATATCAATTATATTGCCACGTGATTTACTCATTTTTCCTCCATCGGTTCCTGGAACATACATGGTTTCTTCTTGTACTTTTCCTTCTGGAATTACAAATGTTT
>JAIEMH010000002.1 GCA_019752245.1 Flavobacteriaceae bacterium | reverse complement strand
CAAGATGTAAAGTTTGAAAGTCAAGGAATCACTCTTGCAGGCTCAATTTTAACGCCCAAAAAAGTATATGCAGCTGTTGTAATTGTTCATGGATCTGATCCGGTAAAAAGAGAAATGGAGTTCGCTAAACGTCTTGCAAAAGAAGGTATTGCCGTATTAACCTATGATAAACGTGGAGTTGGAGAATCTGGTGGAATCTATGTAGGACCATCTGTTGGCACGAATAATATTGACACAACCAATCTTAATTTATTATCTCAAGATGCAAGTGCTGCGGTAAATACATTTCGAACCTATTTGAAAAATAAAAAAACACCAATCGGATTAGTTGGCTTCAGTCAAGCAGGATGGATAATCCCAATAGCAGCAAGCCAAAATCCACAAATAGAATTTATGGTTTTATTTAGTTGCCCTACAATTACAACTTTAGAACAACTTCGATTTCAGTTTTATACGAATGGAAACGATAAATTTTGGGAAAATCACTCAGAATCAGATGCTCTTGAACATATTAAAAGTGATCCAGACAGGTATCAATTTACCGCTACTGACCCAAAAAATTACTTGAATACGCTTTCAATTCCTGGACTTTGGCTTTTTGGTGAGAAAGATATCCAAATTCCCGTAAAATTATGCATAGAGCAATTAAATACTTTTAAAGTTGAAGGCAAACCTTTCGAGTATACTTTGTTTTCAACATTAGGACACAATACTTCTTCTGAAACTATTACAGCACCTTTTGCTATTTCAATTCAATGGATAAAACAGAAAGCTGCTGAAATTAAAAAGTCTAAAGCATCAAAATAAATTAATGAAAATATATTCAGCAATACAAATTGGAGCGTATCATCAAAATAATTGTGAAGATCATTTTTACATTGGAGATTATGGTAAAAATATGATTCTTTGCGCAGTGATGGATGGATGTACAACAGCATTAGAAAGTCATTTTGCTTCAACTTTAGTGGGTAAAATTCTAAAGAAAATTTGTATTGAAAAAGGATACAAAGAGTTTGTTGAGCACGAACAAGAATCTTTAAATATTGAAGAAAATTTAAAATCAGTTTTAAAAGATTTATTAAACGAACTCAAAATGATAAAAAATCAATTAATGATTGACTCAAAAGAGTTATTGACAACATTGATAATTTTATTATTTGATAAAAATAGTGAAGCTGGAATAATAGTAGCTATTGGCGATGGTTTTGTAAATATTAATGGAGAAATAACAGAATTTGAACAAGATAACAAACCAGATTATTTAGGTTTCCATTTATCCGAAGATTTCGAAACCTTTTATAATTCTCAAAAGCAAAAAATTGAATTTAAAACAATTATTGATTTGAGTATTTCTACTGATGGAATCTTTACGTTTGAAAATTTATCAACTAAAAAAAACAAAGAGGAAATTAACGTAATTGACTTTTTGACAAAAGAAAAAACAAATTGTGAAAAAGACGACATGTTGCACTTAAAATTGAAAAAATTAGAAAATGAATTTGGATTAAAACCAACTGATGATTTTTGTATGATTAGAATAATCAAATAAAAAAACAGCCATCAATTCCCAATTCAAGACTATTCTTGTACAAATAAATAAAGTTTCACCTTGGATTGAGGCTTTTATAAAAACTAGATTTTGGATTAAAAACAAGTATTTAAGCAATTTTTAAGCATTTGAAAAATTGGCAACAAATAGAAATAAATATCTTTGCTACATGGAGAATTTAAACATAAAACTGACTTTACTGATTATTTTATCATGTATAAGTCAGTTTTCTTTTGCGCAAAAAGCAGAAATTAAAGGTAACGTTACTGACGAAAAAGGAAACTTAGAATTTGTAGATATTAATTTGAAAAAAGCAACCGATACTACTAAAATAATTGGCTTTGCTTCTACCGATTATAATGGTAATTTTTCAATAGAAAACATTGAATTTGGTAGTTATACCATCCAATTTCGACTTATTGGATACAAACCGATTTCTCAAAAAATAACAGTTTCTGGAACACCATTTAATTTGAATACGATTCAATTAAAAAGCGATGCTGTGCTACTTAATTCGGTTGTGGTAACTTCTCAAAAGAAACTTATTCAGAAAACTCAAGAAGGTTTTATTTTTAATGCTGCCACAAATATTTCGCAAATGGGTGGAACCGCTACCGATTTACTTAAAAATATTCCAACAATTTCTGTTGATGCAGATGGTGCGATTACTTTAAGAGGAAAAATGCCATTGATTTTAATAAATGGAAAAAATTCTACGATTACCAACATCGATCAAATTGCTGCCAGTAGTATTGAAAGCATTGAAGTTGTAAATAATCCGACGGCAAAATATGATGCCAATGCCGAAAGTGGTGTAATCAATATCAAATTGAAAAAAAACAACCAAAACGGAACTAATGGCGCTTTTGTTTTAGGAGCAGGATTTGGAGCCAAAGGCAGAATCAACAGCTCAATTCTTCTAAATCACAAAGCTGGAAAATGGAATTTCGGATTGGGTTACGACAATCGCTTTGCCGGTAGAACCAAAAAAATTAATGGTAGTAGAACCAATTACTTTATTGCAGATGAACATTTGCTGACTCAAACAAGAGATGACAAACGTTTGGAGCAATTGCAAAATTTAAAATTGAATATTGATTTTTCACCCAATGATAAAAACAGTTTATCATTTGAAGCCATCGGAAATATGGAAGGTCAAGACAATAATGAAACTTTGAGCAGTTTATTAACGACAAATACTGATGCGTTTTATTCTAACAACAGAAGACATTCGTTAGAATTGGAGCGTTCAAAAGTGGCTGAATTTGCCTTGAACTATGAACGAAAATATACCGATGATAGAAAAAGTCTAACGGCAAGTATTACCTCATCATTCAATCGTGATAGAGAAAATACGGATATTGATACGTATAATTTTGATGTAAATCGCAACCAAATTGGAACTGTTTTTTGGCAACGCACACACAATTATGAGAACGAAAATATCTCTAATGCTAAAGTAGATTATGCTTTTCCTGTTGGTGAGAAATCAATTGTAGAAACTGGTTACAAAGGTACTTTTAGGTTTTTTAATTCTGATTTTCAAAGTGCCGATAATGTGAATGATGTTTATGTTGTTAATCCAGTATCGAGCAATACTTTCAAATTCAACGAACAAATTAATGCCGTTTACGGAATGTTAAATTCGTTTATTGGAGATAAAGAAAATCCGAAATGGAAATACAATTTAGGTATTCGTTCAGAATTGGTTTCCAATAATGGAAAAACGTTGACTCAAAGCACTAATTTTAGCAATAATTACTTAAAATTCTTTCCGTCTGCTTTGTTGCAATACAATTTAAAATCTGATGAATTTTTAAAATTAGGTTACAGTAAACGAATTAATCGTCCAGAGTTGGATCAACTGAATCCGTTTTTGGACATTACTGATGCCTTAAATCCGCATAGTGGAAATCCTTATTTGAAACCAGAAATTGTAAATACATTAGAATTAGGTTATAATAAAGAATGGTCAAAATATTCTTTTTCAGTAAACTCTTTTTACAGAAATGCGACTAATACTATCAAACAATATTCTGAATTGCAATCAAATGGCGTGGTACTATTGTCACCAAGAAACTTTGGAAACACAATTACTTACGGATTGGAAAGTATTTTCAGTTTGAAGCCTGCAAAATTTTATGATGCCAACATAAGTTTGACTGCTTTTCAACAAAATATTAATGGTTCTAATGTAGCTGAAGATGTGGTG
>JAIEMH010000302.1 GCA_019752245.1 Flavobacteriaceae bacterium | reverse complement strand
GGGTGCTGTTGTTGCTCATTCTAGAGGTAAGAATCTTTTCTTTTCAACAGAAGTTGATAAAGCAATTGATGAGGCGCAAATAATATTTATATCGGTAAATACTCCAACTAAGACTTATGGTTCTGGGAAAGGTATGGCTGCTGATTTAAAGTATATTGAATTGTGTGCAAGACAAATAGCACGTGTTTCTAAAGATGATAAAATAGTTGTTGAGAAATCTACTTTACCTGTTAGAACCGCTGAGGCTATTAAAAATATTTTGGACAATACTGGAAATGGCGTTCAATTTCAAATATTATCTAATCCTGAATTTTTGGCAGAAGGTACTGCTGTAGAAGATTTGTTGCATCCTGATCGTGTTTTGATTGGTGGTGATACTACTGCTGAAGGTCAAAAAGCGATTCAGTTGCTTGTTGATGTTTATGCTAATTGGGTTCCGAAAGAGCGTATTCTTACTACTAATGTTTGGTCGTCTGAGTTGTCTAAACTTACTGCCAATGCTTTTTTGGCACAACGTGTTTCTTCTATTAATGCCATGTCGGAATTGTGTGAAAAAACTGGTGCTAATGTTAATGAAGTAGCTAAAGCTATTGGAATGGACAGTAGGATAGGGCCTAAATTTTTGAAATCATCGGTTGGTTTTGGAGGTTCTTGTTTTCAAAAGGACATTTTGAATTTGGTTTATATTTCTAAATCTTTTGGGTTGCATGCTGTTGCTGATTATTGGGAGCAGGTAATTATCATGAACGACCATCAAAAGCGAAGATTTTCAAAAAATATAGTTAGTACCCTTTATAATACTATTGCCGATAAGAAAATTGCATTTTTGGGTTGGGCCTTTAAGAAGGACACTAATGATACTAGAGAATCAGCTGCTATTTATGTGGCAGATGATTTGATTAATGAGCAGGCAAGAATTGCGGTTTATGATCCAAAAGTAGAATACAAACAGGTTTTGTCTGATTTGGATTATTTGGAAACTAGATCGGCAGCTGAAAACAAAAAATTTATTACTTCATTTGAAGATCCTTATCAAGCGTGTGAAAATGCTCATGCCATTGCTGTTCTAACGGAATGGGACGAATTTAAAGACTATGATTGGCAAAAAATATACGATAGTATGTTGAAGCCAGCCTTTGTTTTTGATGGTAGAAATTTACTTGATGGTGCCCAGTTGCGCGCTATTGGATTTCAATACCAAGAAATAGGATCATAAATTAGACTACTTTACAAATACTTTATTTGATGGACATAAAAATTGGAATAATAGGCTTGGGATATGTTGGATTGCCTTTGGCACGCCTTTTTGCTACAAAGTTTCCGGTAGTTGGATTTGACATTAATCAGCAGCGCGTTGATGAATTGAACTCTGGTTTGGATGCTACTCTTGAAGTTGATAAAGCAACACTTGAAGCGGTTTTATCTGCTTCACCTTTGCTTGGTCCTGGTCTTTTTTGTTCTACGGATAGTGCCGCTATTGAAGCTTGTAATTACTATATTGTTACGGTTCCCACTCCAGTTGATAAAAACAACCGACCGGATTTGACACCGCTTTACAAGTCTAGTGAAACGGTTGCTAAAGTGCTAAAAAAAGGTGATATTGTAATTTATGAATCAACGGTTTATCCTGGTCTTACCGAAGACGAGTGTGTACCGGTTTTAGAAAAAATTAGTGGGTTAAAATTTAATGTAGATTTTTTTGCAGGTTATTCACCAGAGCGAATTAATCCTGGAGATAAAGAACATACGGTTGATAAAATTTTAAAAATCACTGCAGGTTCGACGCCTGAAATAGGCATTAAAGTTAACGAATTGTACAAAGCTGTTATTACGGCTGGCACGCATTTGGCACCTTCTATAAAAGTTGCTGAGGCTGCAAAAGTTATTGAAAATTCGCAACGCGATATCAATATTGCATTTGTAAACTAGTTGGCAAAAATTTTTAATATCTTAGATATTGATACACAGGCCGTTTTGGAAGCTGCTGGGACAAAATGGAATTTTCTAAATTTTAAACCTGGTTTGGTTGGCGGTCATTGCATCGGAGTTGATCCGTATTATTTGGCACAAAAGGCGCAGGAAGCAGGTTATCATCCTGAAATTATTTTGGCAGGAAGAAGATTGAACGACAGCATGGGCGATTATGTTGCTTCAAGGATTGTCAAATTAATGATTAAAAAACAAATTCCGGTCAATCATTCCAAATTATTGTTATTAGGAATTACTTTTAAAGAGAATTGTCCTGATGTTCGCAATACCAAAATTGTAGATGTTATTTCGGCTTTAAGCGATTATGGAATTGAAGTTTCGGTATATGATCCTTGGGCAAATCCTGAGGAGGTTTCGCATGAATATCAATTGATTACTAGTAAGGAAGTTCCTGACCAAAAATTTGATTCGATTGTTTTGGGTGTTGCTCACCATGAATTTTTAGATTTGGATTTGGAACAATTCAAAAAAGAGACTTCGGTTGTTTATGATGTTAAAGGCGTTTTAAAATGTGACATTGATGGAAAACTATAATATTGAGATTAATTTAGGATAACTATGAAAAAGCTACTTATTACTGGAGGTGCAGGATTTATTGGTTCGCATGTAGTGCGACGATTTGTGACTAATTATCCTGAATGTCACATTTTCAATTTGGATGCCTTGACCTATGCAGGGAATTTAGAAAATATTGCAGATATACAAGATGCGTCTAATTATACTTTTATAAAAGGCGATATTGTTGATGCCGATTTTATTAATGATTTGTTTCAAAAACATCAATTTGATGGCGTTTTGCATTTGGCTGCTGAGTCGCATGTAGATCGTTCTATAACTGATCCTTTGAGTTTTGTAAAGACGAATGTTATCGGTACTATGAATTTGCTCAATGCTGCCAAAACTATATGGGCTGGTGCTTATGAAGGAAAACGTTTCTATCATATTTCTACCGATGAGGTTTATGGAAGTCTTGGTGCTACTGGTTTGTTTACCGAAACTACGGCTTACGATCCTAATTCTCCTTATTCGGCTTCTAAAGCTAGTTCCGATCATTTTGTTCGAGCTTATGGTGAAACTTATGGATTGCCTTATGTTATTACCAATTGTTCTAATAATTATGGACCGAATCATTTTCCAGAAAAATTGATTCCACTTTTTATCAATAATATCATTAACAATTTGCCATTGCCTGTTTATGGTGATGGAAAATATACGCGTGATTGGTTGTTTGTAGAAGATCATGCTGTTGCTATTGATTTGGTTTTTCATGAGGGTAAAAATCATGAAACATACAATATTGGTGGTTTCAATGAATGGCAGAATATTAATTTGGTGAAATTATTGTGTCAGCAGATGGATGCCAAATTAGGACGACCTGAAGGAACGTCGGAACAATTGATTAGTTACGTTAAGGACCGACCTGGGCATGATTTGCGTTATGCGATTGATGCTTCAAAAATCAATACGGAATTGGGATGGAAACCATCGGTAACTTTTGAGCAAGGTTTAGAAAAAACCATTGATTGGTATTTGTCTAATGAAGCTTGGTTGAAGAATGTTACTTCTGGCGCTTATCAACAGTATTACGATGAACAATATAACTAGTATATGAATTCTTATCTGTACATTTTTGGCACTTTACTTTTTACTGTTTATGGTCAAATTGTATTGAAATGGCGTCTTTCTGGATTGAAAATTGTACTTCCTGATGGTCTTCTGGATAAAGTGAAGTATCTTGTTACTCTAATTTTTGATCCTTTTATTTTTTCTAATTTT
>JAIEMH010000039.1 GCA_019752245.1 Flavobacteriaceae bacterium | reverse complement strand
CCTTAATTCATTTGTTTGGGAATAATATTGTACATCTATTTGAAGTTGCTCTAGGTCTGTTTTTTCTTGGCCAGGCAAAAGCTGATTATTGATACGCCCATAGAAAGTATTTTTATCTTTCTTTTGGAAAATATTTATTGAAAAATCCAGAGTTGGAATCGGTTTTTAAATCCATTCCAAATGATAAATTCTTTTTAGAAACCGATACCATTGAGGAACGTTTAGAAGAAGTCTATCAACTAGCAGCAAACTATAAAAATATTGATATACATCAATTAACAGAGATAATTACAAATAATTACAATATGGTTTTTGGAAGTGCTACAAATACAAAAATCTAATAATCTAAGAAGTCTGAATTATGGCAAAATGGCAAGAAAGAGCTGAATTATTATTCAAAAAAGAAGGATTAGAAAACCTAAAAAACGCAAATGTTTTAGTAGTTGGAGTTGGTGGCGTAGGTTCGTTTGCAGCCGAATTTTTAGCTCGTGCAGGCGTTGAAAACCTAACAATTGTTGATGGCGATGTGGTTGATATTACAAATATTAATCGTCAATTGCCAGCGTTGCATTCAACTGTTGGAATGACAAAAATTGACGTTGTAGGCGATCGATTGATGGATATAAATCCGGAGTTGAATTTGACGAAAGTTAAAGAATTTTTATCTCCAGAACGCGCTTTTGAAATCGTTGATGAAAAATATGATTATGTTTTAGATTGCATTGACAGTGTTACTCCAAAATTAAATTTGATCATTGGAGCCAAGCGCAAACGTGTAAAAATCATCTCAAGTATGGGCGCAGGTGGAAAAATGGAAGCAGCAAAAGTAAAAGTTGCCGACATCACAAACACCGTAAATTGTATGTTTGCCAAGACCATCAGAAGACGATTGAAAGAACATAAAATAGATAAACTAAAAGTGGTTTTTTCATCAGAAATTCAGGATGAAAGCAGCTTGAAAATGACTGATGGTTCCAATTATAAAAAATCATTTTACGGAACAAACAGTTATATGCCAGGACTTTTTGGGTTGTATATGGCAGAAACTGTAATTCGATTTTTGATTAAAAAAGAAAAGTAGAATTGTATAGTGTAGAATTGTAAACTGTATAATGTAAAAAAAGATACTGAAAATTAAAAACTACTTATATATTTGTTTATCAAGATATTATACGAATACTTTATACGACAATACAATAAAAAAAAAATGATACAAACCGTAATTTTCGATATGGATGGCGTAATTGTGGATACAGAACCTGTTCACAGGTATGCTTATTTTCAGCACTTTAATGAATTGAATGTTGGTGTAACTGACGAATTATTTGCCACTTTCACAGGAAATTCTACTCGAAATGTGTTTCAGAAATTGAAGGATGTTTTTAATTTAGAACACGAGGTTGAGGATTTAATTCAGCGGAAAAGAAGTATTTTTAATGACGCTTTTGACACCAAAGAAGATTTGTATTTGTTAGAAGGTGTTGAAGATTTAATTAAGGATTTGTATTTAAATGGAATTCAATTAATTGTTGCATCCTCTGCAGCAAAAGTCACTATTGATAGGGTTTTTAAGCGTTTTCATTTGCATCAATATTTTACAGATATTGTAAGTGGTGAAGATTTTCCGAAGTCAAAACCACATCCAGCAATTTTTGAACATGCGGCATCTTTGTCCATTGCTCCTAAAAATCAGTGTATTGTTATTGAAGATTCTTCCAACGGAATTGAAGCTTCGGTTGCTGCAGGAATTTTTTGTATTGGTTACAACAGTGAACATTCTAAACTGCAAGATTTATCAAAAGCCGATCTGATTATCAATCATTTCAACGAATTATCAGCCGAAAAAATAAAGAATTTAAAATAAATTAGTGTCATGATTAAAACTGTAATTTTCGATATGGATGGTGTGCTTGTTAACAGTGAACCATTGCATCACGAAGTAAGTTTGGTTCAATTTAAACAGTTGAATATTGAAGTTACTAACGAACTATTTGCCACATTTACAGGTAATTCTAACAAAATGATTTACCAAAAAATTAAAGATAGATTTCAACTTGATCACAAAATTGAAGATTTGATTGCCGCTAAAAACAATCTTTTTATAGAAGCATTTGATAAAAAAGAAGATTTGCATTTAATGCCAGGTGTAAAAGATTTGATTGTAGATTTATATACTAATGGAATGCAATTGGTTGTAGCTTCCTCTTCAGAAATGATAATCATAGATAAAGTTTTTGAACGATTTGATTTGAATCAATATTTTATGCATAAAGTTAGTGGTAATGATTTTCCTGAATCTAAACCCAATCCAGCTATTTTCTTAAAGGCAGCTGAATTGGCTGAAACTCCAGTTGAAAATTGCATTGTAATTGAAGACAGCAGCAACGGAATTAAAGCCGCAAAAGCAGCCGGAATTTATTGTATTGCCTATAAAAGTGAAGGTGTTGACACTCAAGATCAATCGCAAGCTGATATAGTTGTTTATGATTATAATAAATTGAATTATCAAATACTAAAAAACATGAATTAGGCATGAAAAAACTACTTCTTTATCTTTCTGTATTTTTATTTTCCTTGATTTTAAATGCTCAAGAAAAGCCATTTTGGAATGAAATTAGAGCCTTTCAAAAGCAAGATAGTATTCAAAAGCCACAAGACGGAATGTTGCTTTTTATTGGCAGTTCGTCTTTTAGATTGTGGAACGATGTGAAGGAAGATTTCAAAAATCCAAACATTTTAAACCGTGCTTTTGGTGGTGCAACGCTTTTGGATGTTATTCGTTATCAGCAAGATGTAGCTTTAAAATACAAACCCAAAAAGATATTTATTTACTGTGGAGAAAACGATGTGGCAAGTTCAGATAAAGTTAGTCCGAAAATGGTTTTAAAGCGGTTTAAAACTTTGTATAAATCATTACGAAATCATTTCCCAGAAACTCCAATTGTTTTTGTATCCTTAAAACCTGCTATTTCTAGATGGGCAATCAAAGATAGGATGATTGCGACAAACAAATTAATTAGTAGTTATTTGAGTCGGAAAAAGAACGTTGTTTTTGTTGATATTTGGGATAAAATGTTAGAAAATGGCACACCTAAAAAAGATATTTTTAAAGAAGATAATTTGCACATGAATGCTAAAGGATATGCTATTTGGGTAAAAGAAATGAATAGTTTGGTTAATGATTGATTTTTTTTATGATAATTAAAAAAAAGCCACTATTAGTGGCTTTTAAATTTATTTGAAAAGGAGTTATTTTTTTACTTCGACTTCAACATCTTTACTTTTTACTTCTACACCATCACTGCTAACTTTTACCGAAGTACTTTTTGTTTCTTCTGGAGTGGTTTTAACGGTGTCTTTTACTATAACCGTTTCCTTTTGAATTGTAGTGTTTTCGATTGTTTCTGTTGGTTTTTCTTCTTCTTTTTTACAAGCAACAAATGTAGTAATAGCTAAAAGTAAGAAGCATAATTTTTTGATTTTCATTATTTTATATTTTTTGTTTAATTGTAAATATAAAGAAAAAATATCGTTTAATTGTGTTTTTAATCAACTAGCTTCTCTATCTGGTAAAGTATGTTTTTCTACAATACGTTTTCCGTCTTTTTTTACTTCGTCTTTTTTGCGCATTGACCAAAAGAAATCACTTGAAAAACGTCGGGCTTCTTCAAGATTTACAATTGGAAAAGGATAATCTGTCCCAATTTCGAAGTCGTACAGCATTTGTTCGATTGGTGTTAATTTCCATGGTTCGTGGATAAATTCAACTGGAATTTT
>JAIEMH010000273.1 GCA_019752245.1 Flavobacteriaceae bacterium | reverse complement strand
AAAGCAAAGTATTTCAACACAAAAATACAACTTGATGTCAAAGTAATTAAAAGGAGAGGGGGGGGGGAGAGAGAAATTATGTAGATGTGAAAAGTGATTGACGAAAGAGGAGAAAGTATTTGTTTTACTGACAGGTTTTTAAAAAACAAATATTTAGAGAGACACCACACTATTTTAAAACACATTCCTAATCACGATATTTTTCTTTCTATTGGTGGTGATAATTATTGTTATGGTGAACAGCCTTGGATTTATGAAATTGACAGGAATATCAAAAAAGCAGGAAAAAAACTTGTGCTTTGGGGTGCCTCGATTGGCGATGAAGATTTGTCAACCGTAAAAATTAATGATTTAAAAACGTTTGATTTAATTTTGGCTCGTGAAAGCATGACCCTTTCTATTTTAGAACAACATGGTTTGACCAATGTAAAATTATGTGCCGATGGTGCTTTTACAATGGATAAAGAAGAATTACCCTTACCCATTGAGTGGCAAGTTGGAAATACTGTTGGGTTTAATTTTAGTCCGTTAGTATGGAATAAAAACAAAGCTTCGCATAAAGCGGCCTTCGATTTAGTTCAGCACATTTTGGACACCACTGATATGACCATTGCCTTTACGCCTCATGTTATTGAAAAAGGAAATGATGATTATGTTGTTTTGGAAGAATTTTATACCAGATTCAAACACACTAAACGTGTTTTACTGTTGCCTAATGATCTTAATGCCATTCAGTATAAAGGTTATATTGCTCGAATGCGGTTTTTTATTGGCGCGCGAACGCATGCTACCATTGCTGCGTATTCTAGATTAATACCAACTTTGGTTTTGGGTTATAGTATCAAATCTAAAGGAATTGCAAAGGATATTTTTGGAGAGGAAAAATTGGTGTTGAGTATTAAAGAAATTTCGGACAGTCAAAAACTCATTGCTAAATTTGAAGAAATGAAATCGGAGGAAAAAGAACTTATTACTTTGTTGTCGAACAGGATTCCCGAAATTAGAAAGATGTCGTTAAAAGCAGCCGAATACTTATTTCAGTAATGAAAAAAAAACTACTTTTTGTAATTCCAAGTATGGAAGCTGGCGGTGGCGAAAAAAGTCTTGTGACCTTACTTAATACTATTGATTTACAGAAATATGAAATTGATTTAATTCTTTTAAATCCGACTGGAATTTTCTTGAAATTAGTGCCGCCCGAAATAAATTTGGTTGCATTGAATGCGCCTTACAAAATCTTTACTCAATCAATTTTGAAAGCTTCTCTACAATTGCTACAAGCTGGAAAATTTTCATTGGTATTTGCCAGAATTCGATATACCCTAAAAAATGCCTTGTTAAAAAACAAAGCTGTTGCTGAACAACAAGCTTGGAGCGATTTGAAGAAAGCCATTCCTCAGCAAACAAAAGTTTACGATACAGCTATTGGTTTTCTCGAAAAATCATCTGTTTATTTTGTTGTAGATTGTGTAACTGCTGCTAACAAAATTGGTTTTATTCACAACGATTATAACCAATTGGATTTGGATAAAAAATTTGATTTGCCTTACTTTGAAAAACTAACTACTATTGCCACTGTTTCGGAACAATGTAAAACCGTTCTTGCATCTTGTTTTCCCTCACAAAAGCAGAAAGTAAAAGTAATTTACAATCTAGTTTCGGCCACTTTAATAAACAAAATGGCGCAGGACAAGATTACTTTTGATTCTAGTAAACCTATGTTGCTGTCGGTTGGAAGGTTGCATCCACAAAAAGGTTTTGATTTAGCTATTCAAGCAGCAAAGTTATTGGTTGATAAAGGTTTGCTTTTTAATTGGTATGTTATTGGTGAAGGCGCAGAACGACCAGCATTAGAGAAAATGATTCTTCAAAATAACTTACAAGACCATTTTCACTTGCTTGGTATTAAAGAAAATCCCTATCCTTATTTAAAAGCGGCAACACTTTACGTGCAACCTTCTCGTTATGAAGGAAAATCAATAGCTATTGATGAAGCGATGGTTTTAAATAAGCCTATTGTTGTAACCAATTTTACCACTGCAAAAGACCAAATTGAACATTTAAAAAATGGATTTATTTGTGAAATGACTGCCAATGATTTATCAAAAAGTATTCAAAGCTTGCTCTGTGACGCTGCTTTACAACAACAATTATCGTTATATTTGGCTGAACAACAATTGCGTCAAGATGTTGAAAATGAACTGGATAATTTTTATCAAATAGTAAACGATGGAACAACCTAAAAAAGATATCCTTTTTATAATGAATAGTTTGCACTGTGGCGGAGCAGAACATTCTCTAGTTTCACTATTGCAAATTATAGATTATTCTTCCTATAATGTAGATTTATTATTGTTCCAACAAGAAGGCATTTTTTTGGATAAATTACCTAAAGAAGTTCATTTACTACCATCACCAGTAGCCTATCAATATTTTGATATGTCTATTAAAAAAGCAATAATTCAAAGTTTTAAAAAAGGCAGGTTTGCTATTGTTTTAAATCGGATTCTCGCAGTTTCCGTTTTAAAAACAGAAAAAAATCCAGCCGTTCGTGAACAAAAAATGTGGAAATTCCTTTCGCCTTGTTTACCTGTTTTAGAAAAAGAATACGATGTTGCCATTGGTTATCTCGAAAAAACGCCCAATTATTTTTGTGTGGTTAAAACGAAAGCGAAAAAAAAAATGGTGTGGATTCATACCAATTATTCTAATATGGGAATGCAACCCAAATATGATATTCCGTATTTCAAAAAATGCAATGCAATACTGACAATATCATCCGAATGTGCTTTGGATTTGCACAATCGTTTTCCTCAGTTTTCAGAAAAAATTAAAGTCATTCAGAACATTGTTTCGCCTTCGGTTATCCAATTAATGGCAGAAAGTGAAATCGATGAAACCATTAATTTTGAGAACGCTATCATTTCTGTCGGACGTTTAAGTCGGGAAAAGGGTGCCGATTTAGCCATCGAAGCATGTAAGATTTTAAAAGAAAAAAATATTCCTTTTATATGGGTTTTTATTGGTGATGGAACGCAACGCAACGAATTGGAAGCTTTGGTTGCCAACTATCAACTTCAAAATCACGTACTTTTATTAGGAACAAAAAGCAATCCGTATTCGTATATAAAACGAGCTACTATTTATGCACAAACTTCACGATTTGAAGGAAAATCAATTGCATTAGACGAAGCGAAAATTTTGCAAAAACCAATTGTAATTACTAATTTTTCGACAGCCACAACACAGATTACACATTTGCAAAACGGATTTATAGCGGATATGAATCCAGAAGCGATTGCCAACGGAATTATAGAAGTCTTACAAAACAAATCTTTGCAAGAAGTGTTTCAAATGAATTTAAGCAAAGAAAAATTAGGAACAGAAGCAGAAATTGAACATTTTTACCAATTATTAGATGAATAATTTATGATGGGATTTTTACTTATTTTATTATCGATTGTTTTTTTAGTCATTATTATTGATTGGATTCCGCTTTTTAATACTTGGCAAAGCCGAATAAAAATAGGTAATTTTAAAAATGAAAGTGATTGGGAAAATAAAGTGAAAACTACCGCCCAAAAATGGCTGTCAAATACTCCAACCATTAAATTAACAGACAAAACGTGCGGTAATCAAATGGTGGTCAGAATAGTGGACCATTCAATGATCGGACAAGTTCCCGAGACATGGGTACCGGACTAGTCTGTTAACCAAATGGTCACTGTATACTCTTTTAGCAGTTTTATTTTGAAAAAAAGTGCACACAGTGGGGATCCGAATACTGG
>JAIEMH010000171.1 GCA_019752245.1 Flavobacteriaceae bacterium | reverse complement strand
GCTTGTAAACTTGGAGTATTAATATGTGCAATCATGTGATCTAATACAGCTACAACCGATACAGCTACAACTTCTTGAGCGACTTTATTAATTTTTATACTGTCACTTTCCGGTCTTTCTCTTTTTGAAATAGCGGTTGGGTATTTCATGCTGGTAGCAGTATCTTTGGTTAACGAACCTTCATTCATTTTTTTTATATACTCTAAAACAGGAATTTTATTCATCTTATATGTTTATTTACTACTTTTAAAAAGTAATTTATATTGAAATAGCTGCAACTATTTTTTTGTTTATTTTTACTTCATTTCTTCAAAAAGGGCATCACAACCCAAATTTATATACATTCTTTTTTCTAACCCTATTATCAATGGATAAGCTGCTGCTTTACTTATCAGTCTGTCGACTACTCATATGTTGATAAAAAGTGCCCTCTTTATTATCTAAAGTTGGGTTTGTTACGGTTTTAAATATTAGTACAAAAATGAATTTATTTGATGACGCCACAATTGACTTTGGTCAAGTAATAGGTTTTCCTATTCTACTTAAGTTTTCCGATTCTAAATCTTAATTTTTCTATTTATTCGATTTAATTTGTCAATGTATTCTTGAAGTTCATAGAGATGGATAAGTTTGTTTGGATTGTCTGGTAATTGCGCCATTTGAACGAAATTGATGTTTTTGTGAAGCGCTATTTCACCGATGAATTCTTGAAGTACTATGAATACTGCTTCTTCTAGGAATTCGTTGTCGAAATGAAATCTGTAATTTTTTAAGTAGATTATGAGTTTGATTTTCTTTTGGGTTATGTTGTAGTCTAGGATTGAAAAATAAAGTTCACTTGCTTTTAGTTCGAAGTCTGGAAAAACGAAAGGGTGGTCTAATCCTTGCTTGAATTCTTCCATGTTTTCTGCAGGTTTAATGAATGCTTGAATTTTCCAATTAGGAAGTTTTGGAGCCTGTTGTTCTAGGCCTATTACTTTCCCAAATAATTTTCTGTAACCATGTGCTGTGAAAATGATTTTAATTTGGTTGTTTCCTTTTTTTGGAACTTTGATGATATACCCAATTCGCTTTGATATATACCCTAAATTTCTGTTTAGGTGTGTGAATACTTCTTCATAGTTTTCAAAGTTAATTAGTGCTTTGTTAATAGCTGCTTCATTGTCGGTAAACCATTTCCAAAAGTTGTTTATTTTTTTTATGGTTTGCGGTGTAAGGTTGTCTTGTCTTATCATGATTATTTTAGTTTAAGGTTGTTTAAAATTTAGCTGGAAAGAGCGCAAAGAGGGCAAGTTTTTTAATTATTTCTTGTACTAGAGTTGTTTTTTAAGTTGCTCTGATGCGCTTTGCTTGGTTTTTTGTTGGACAGAGTTTCACGGAGTTTTTCGCTGAGTTTATTATTTATTGCATTATTGCGCTTTGCTTTGGATAGTTTATCATAGTTTTTGGAATACTGAATTAGATAATGATTTTTAACACAAAAGGCACAAAAGTTTATTGTTATTGGATTGTAAAGTTTTGGGTTTAGCGTTTGTCTTTTGTGGATTTGTCGAAGGGTATTAGGTTTAGCATTTGTCTCATTCGGCTTCTTACTCGGTTACCGTATTGGGTTTCTATTTCGGTGGCGGATAGGTTGGTAGTTATGTGGGTTTGGATGTTTTTGGCTATAAATAGGTCGTAGCGACTTAATAGTATTTCGGCCATTACGTTGCATTCGTTACCATAGTATTTTAAGTTGTTTTCTGTCCCTAAATCGTCGAAACAGATTGTTTTTGGCTCTGCTTCGTAAAGTTTTCCTTTGCTGTATTTGTGTACGATTTGATATCCGTCTTGGATGAATTCGAAGCTTATGTCTCTGCATGGTTTTACATAAAATTTGTGTTCGGTAGGCGTGAGGTATTTCATGATGTTCATTAGTGATGTTTTGCCACAGCCTATTGGTCCGGAAAGTAGGATGCCTTTGTTGAGGTTTATACCGTATTGAAAGCATGTTGGTTCGTCTTTTAGGAAATAGGCGATTAGTTTGTACATGATTGTGTAATCGGTTTCAATAATTTTGAAATGATTGCCGTATAGTTCGATGCCTTTTTTTTCAATCCAGTTGATTATCTCTTGGTAATTGTATTGGTTTTTTATTTCGTTTTCCATAATTATTTATAACATTACATTGACATCGATTTATTCGCTAAAGCGAATGTTTTTTTGGGACACAGATAAAACGGATTAAACAGATTTACACAGATTTTTTAAAAGCTACAAAGCACTTCGACTGCGCTAAGTTTGACAAATGAGTTATAACGGTTCGGAATAGTCTTTTTCGGTTGTGGCGTTTAGTTGTTTTGATCGGTTTGGTTCTGTATTTGGGATGAATTTTGAGGCGTTTAACATCCAGTTTTGTGCTGCTGCGTGCCAATTGACCATAGGTGTTTTGCCACCAACTAGCCAGCCGACACTTTTGAAGTAATTGAAAAATTTTTGTGCTTCGAGTTCTGGATAGTTTTTTTCTAGAAAGTAGGATTTGACCTTTTCGATTGTTGGCTTTGCTTCCTTTTCTTTTTTTGCGGAACTTTTTTCTTTTTTTAAATCTTCTGTTTTTTTTAAAATGAATTGATCTTCTTCAATTTTTTTTGCTTGCTCGCCCAAGTTTACAACGTTTAGATTGTTTGAATTGTTTGGAGTGTTTGTATTGTTTATATAAGGTACCAGTGCTTGTTCACTACTTGTTTCCTTGCTTGTATAAGACTTGTCTGTTACTTGTTCAGTAGCAAGACTACTGATGGGTTCATTTTTTGGTATTGTTGTTTTTTCGCTTTTTGGTATTGGTTTTAAATCGTCTGCGAAATTGAAAAGGTACACGTGACTTCCTTTGAATGGATTGAATGATGGTTCGTAGTTTATATAACCTAAGCTATGTAAGTTTTTGAGGCATTTATGGTAGGTTGCTTTGGAACTTATTTTGCTTATTCTCATTATTTCATCACGTGAAATGCTTATTGGATTTTTGAATCGGTTGCAGTTCCAGAATTGGAATAAGGCTATGTATAAACTTACATGTGTAGGATTTAGTGTTTTGTCTGTTGCGACTTTTTCGAAGAATCCTGTTAGGTGTTTTATATAGTTCATTTTCAATTGGGAATTACGAATTAGGAATTAGGAATTGGGAATTAGGGATTGGGAATTAGGGATTGGGAATTAGGGATTATTGGTTCGTACCTTGAAATGACCTTATTTAAAAAGTGTTGGTACTGCCGCTACTTTGTTTGTTTTTAGTAGTTTCTCGATGTCTGTGTTTTCGTAGTAGAATGTTCCGCCTATTTTGGTGTAGGTTAGGGTTCCGTTGATTCTTAAAGTTTGTAATGTTCCTGGAGAGATTTTTAAAAGTTCAATTACCTCTTTGGATTTTAGCCATTTTTTGTTGTAGGTTGTTTCTCCTGATTGGAGTAATTTTTTAATGTCATTTAAAAGGTCTGTTTTGAATTCTTGAAGGTCTTCTTTTGTTACGATTGCTACTGTCATAGTGTTTGTTTTGGATTAAGTTAAATTGTTATTGTTTGACAAATTTCCTTATCCTTTGTTGGTTTTTATCCCAATGGCTTTCGTAGTACGGTGAAAATTTAACATTATTAATTTTTAATGTCTTGATTTTGCTAGGGAATAGGGTAGTAGTAAAAGATGCGATTTATTTGTAGTTTAAATTTTTATTTTAACTTTGCCAGACAAAATAACGTAATAATAAACATTATTATTGATGCACAAAGGAAAATCTTTTTTTTTTTAAAAGAAGTCTAATT
>JAIEMH010000327.1 GCA_019752245.1 Flavobacteriaceae bacterium | reverse complement strand
CTGGTTGCGGAATTACGGCCAATCCAACCATTGGTTTGCCTGAACCAGTGAATTTAGTTTCGATATTTTCTGGTCCTAATTCGGCTTTTCCAATATCGCTTAAGCGAACTACTCTAGAATTATCAGAAACAATAATAATGTCATTAAATTCTTTTGCAGAAGAAAGATTTCCAAGTGTTTTAACTGTTAATTCGGTATTGGCACCAGTTAATTTTCCAGAAGGAAGTTCTACGTTTTGACTGTTCAATGCTGTTCTAACATCGGCAACTGTAATTCCGTATGAAGTTAATTTTATGGGATCAATCCAAATTCTCATGGAGTAACGTTTTTGTCCCCAAATTTGAACACTACTCACACCAGGAATAGTTTGTAGTCGTTCGGCAATTACATTTTCGGCATAATCGCTAAGTTCTAAAGCATTTTTTGTTTCACTTTGAACCGTCATGGTCACAATTGGATCAGAATCGGCATCGGCTTTTGAAACAACTGGTGGCGCATCAATGTCTTGTGGTAAACTTCTCGCAGCTTGTGATACTTTGTCGCGAACATCATTTGCTGCAGCTTCAAGATTTTTTTCAAGTTTAAATTCGATATTGATATTACTCGAACCTTGATTACTTGATGAAGTGATGTTTTTTATTCCATCAATAGAATTTATGGCTTTCTCTAATGGTTCTGTAATTTGAGATTCAATAATATCTGCATTAGCACCAGTATAATTTGTACGAACAGAAATTTGTGCTGGATCAATTGAAGGAAATTCTCTTACACCCAAATAACTATAACCAATAATACCAAACAAAATGATGGTCAAATTGATTACAATTGTAAAAACGGGTCTTTTTATACTTAATGTAGATAAACTCATAGTAATTTTTAGCTATTATATTTCCTGTTTTTTTTAATGATATAACTCAAAAATTATTTTAGATTTACTTTAATAGCATCTTCATCTTTTAATGACATAACTCCAGAGGTTAAAACAGTATCACCAACTTTTAGCCCAGAAGTGATTACAATATCTTTATCTGTTCTTGTTAGCGTTTCAACCATTACTTCTTTGGCTTTTCCGTTATTAGCAATGAAAACTTTTTTACCATTTTGAATCGGAATTATTGCTTCTGTTGGAATAACGATAGCATCTTTTATTGTACTTAAAGGTAATTCTACATTAGCAAAAGTTCCTGGTAAAAGTTTTCCATTATTGTTTTGTGCTATGGCTCTAATGCTTAAAGTTCTTGTTGCTGTTTCAATTCCGGGTTCAATTGCATAGATTTTTGCAGAATATTTTTCGGGTAAACTATTGACTGTAAATTTGATTTCAGAATTGACTTTAATATCAGAAGCGTATTTTTCAGGAATAGAAAAAGTAATTTTTAAGGGATTGGTACTTACTAATTTTGCAACCAAAGTGGTTGGAGTAATATAAGTTCCTGGAGAAATAGAACGCAAACCAATTTTTCCAGAAAAAGGCGCTCTAACCGAAGTTTTAGCAATTTGGGCGCGAATTAATTGCGATTGTGATTGTGCAGTTCTAAAATCAGCACTTGCAATATCATATTCTTCTTGGCTAATAGCTTCTTTTTGAAGTAATAATTTAGCTCTTCTTTCATTTTCAAATGCTAAATTTTGTTTGGTATTTGCTTGTGCTAATTGAGCTCTAAGTTCAATATCATTTACTTTAAATAGTAGTTGACCTTTACTAACATTGGTACCTTCTTTAAAAGCAATATTTTCTACAATTCCCGAAACTTCACTTCTAATTTCTATTTGCTCATTAGCTTCAATTGATCCTGAAAGTGTTAGTGCATTTGAGAAATCTTCTGTCTTTGCTACAACTGCGCTTACACCAACTGGAGGTTTTTTATCACCTTTTTCTTTTCCTTTTTCTCCTTCGCCACTGTTTTTGGTAATTCGGTATGCGATTAGTCCGCCAAGTAAAAGGACAACCAAAACGATAAAGATATTTTTAATTTTCATTGCAATAAGCTATTAATGACTTTATAATATTTAAACATTTGTTTAAATAACAAAAATAGCTTTAAGAATTGATAAAATTTTAGTAGTTAATTTTTATTTAACTTTTGTATAATAAAAAAGTGGCATTAAATCTATAATCACAACAACTCTTCAACGTGTTTTTTAATATTGCTTGCAATTTTTGCTGTTGGTAAATCATTTTCATCTGAACCGAATGGATCTTCAATCTCTTCGGCAATTAACTCTAAACTTGCTAATACATAAAATATAAAAATCACAACAGGAATTGTATAATAGCCTAAACTAAATACATATCCAAAAGGTAAAGTCATAACATAAAAGAAAATGAATTTTTTGATAAAAGCACTATAAGAATAGGGAATTGGCGTGTTTTTTATTCGCTCACACGCACCACAAACATCAGTAAATGATTGCAATTCTCCATTTAAAATGATTAGCTGATCACCAGAAATTTTACCCGATTGATACAAATCATGAATTTTTTGGAACAGCATTTTTGCTACTTGATTTGGATAATGTTTATGTTGGTCAATTTTTAAATTCAATCCTTCAAAAAGTTCTTTTGCTGTATCTTCATCACTCAAATGTTTTTGAAGCACTGATGCATAAGCAGGAATTAATTTTTTAAAATAATTTCTATCACTTTCTTCTTTAAGCATTACTGAAAGTTTCAAAGCCAAATTTCTAGAATTATTTACTAATGAACCCCAAAGTTTTCGTCCTTCCCACCAACGATCATAGGCAGTATTTGTTCTGTAAGCAAGTAATAACGAAATTACAAAACCCAACATTGCATGCATCATTGTAATATTTTTTACATGACTGTTTTCAGATAAATTATAATATTCCATTTCAAGATAGCCAATTATACCCGAATAAATACCTATGAAGGCCATCATCGGTAATAATTGTCTAAAAGTATCAGATTTATGGAATCTAAATATAAATGTAATCCATTCTTTTGGGTTGTATTGTACCATTTTTGATTGTTATTTTCGGGTTTGTTGTGAAATATTAATATAAAAAAATAGTATAAAATAGTTTAACTAATATAATTCCAAAGATTCTTTTTTGCACTCATTTCTATAAAAACTTCTCTCATTTTTTGATGTTCAGGTTTTATCATAGAAGCATCTTCTTTTAATAATTTCATGGCGTGTTCTCTTGCTACCATCAGTATATCTCTATCTTTTACTAAATCGGCAATTTGTAAATTTAGAACACCACTTTGTTGTTTTCCCATAATGTCACCTGGACCACGAAGTTTTAAATCTACTTCTGCAATTTCAAATCCGTCGTTGGTGCGACACATCGTTTCTATTCGGGTTTTGCTGTCGTTTCCGAGCTTGAATCCTGTCATTAAAATGCAATAACTTTGTTCTGCACCACGACCAACACGACCTCGCAATTGATGCAGCTGCGAAAGTCCAAAACGTTCGGTACTTTCAATAACCATAACACTCGCATTTGGAACGTTTACACCAACTTCAATAACCGTTGTGGCAACCATAATATTGGTTTTTCCAGCTACAAATCGTTGCATCTCGGCTTCTTTTTCTGCTGGTTTCATTTGTCCGTGAACTATTGAAATAGAATATTGAGGTAATGGAAAATCTCTCGAAATACTTTCATAGCCATCCATTAAATCTTTATAATCTTGCGTGGCGCTTTCGTTTATTAAAGGATAAACTATATAAATTTGTCTGCCTTTTGCAATTTCGTCTTTTAGGAATTTCCAAACTTTTAACCGGTTCGAATCATATCTATGAACTGTTTGGATGGCTTTTCTTCCTGGTGGCAA
>JAIEMH010000318.1 GCA_019752245.1 Flavobacteriaceae bacterium | reverse complement strand
TTTTTCAGTCTCAACTACATTCTTACCAGAAGTTAAATTCCATCGGTACATCAATCTATGAATATGAGTATCAACTGGAAATGCAGGAACTCCAAACGCTTGACTCATTACAACACTTGCAGTTTTATGTCCTACTGCAGGTAGTTCTTCCAATGCTTCAAAACTTTGAGGAACTTTTCCGTCATGTTTATCAATCAAAATATGTGATAAACCATGAATTCCTTTAGATTTCATTGGTGACAATCCACAAGGTCGAATAATTTCTTTAATTTCTTCAACACTCATCTTAATCATATCATACGGATTATCTGCTTTTGCAAACAATAACGGTGTAATTTGATTTACGCGAACATCGGTACATTGCGCCGAAAGCAAAACAGCAATTAACAATGTATAAGGATCTTTATGGTCTAACGGAATAGGAATACTAGGATAAAGTTCTTTTAACGTATTTATAACAAACGTTGCACGCTCTTTTTTGGTCATTTTTAAGTAAATTTGAAATGTAAAATAAGTCAATTTCAGTGACAATTTCAAAATATCTAAAATTTTATATCAAATAATAAAAAAATGACAGCACTAAAAATAGGAGATGACGCACCAAATTTCTCAGGAAAAGACCAAGATGGAAACCTACATTCATTAGCCGATTACAATGGAAAAAAACTGGTTGTATTTTTCTACCCAAAAGCAAATACTCCAGGATGTACAGCAGAAGCTTGCGACTTGAGAGATAATTACGAACGTTTTGTTGCAAATAACTATGCACTTTTAGGTGTAAGTGCCGACAATGCCAAAGCACAAGGTAATTTCAAAAATAAGTATGAATTTCCATTTCCCTTATTAGCCGATGAAGATAAATCTGTAATTGAAGCGTTTGGAGTTTGGGGTCCAAAAAAATTCATGGGAAGAGAGTATGATGGAATTCACAGAACTACATTTGTAATTAATGAAAACGGAAAAATTGAAGATATTATTTCTGAAGTAAAAACCAAAGCACATGCGGCTCAAATTTTGAAATAATACTTTAAAATCCTATATAAAAACTTCGTTTAATTCTTTTAAGCGAAGTTTTTTGTTTCAAATTTATAATATTTCTTATTGAAGAATTTAGACAATATTAGTATGTCTTTGGTTATAAAAATTAAATGATATTTCGTTAACCTGCTTTAAATGAGTTGTTAATGAGATTTTTTTACCATTTGCAGTTTCTGTTAATTCAAGTCTACAAACAGTGCATTCAAATTTGATAAAGTATGCGTTTTGTTTTTTTCAAACTAATTTGTGTCCAAACAAAGAACATAAAGAAATACTTTAGATGTTATTTTATATGGATATTGTTTTTATAAAAAAAAAGTAATTTTTTTGAAATATTTAAAAATAAAATCCTCAATTGCATTAACAATCAAGGATTTTTTTTTTTTAGAAAAAGTATTAAACTTCTTCTAGAACTCTATTTGGATCATAACCAAACAATTGATGTTGTTTAATTAATTCCGCAGTTCCATCTGGTAACATTTTTTCCCAACCAGGAATGCCTTTATTTATCATTTTTAAAACTTCTCTAGAGAATATTTTAAGGTTTTCTTTATCATTTACAGGTACATCTACTACTTTTCCATTGTATGCAAAGAATTTATACAATTCTTTCATTCTAGGATGTACTTTAAGATTTTGAGAAGTTATTACTTCACCATTTTCTTCCATAGGATATAGATAAACTTTCAAATCTCTGTAGAATAATTTTCCAAAAGCTTCTAGAATTCCTCCGCTTAAGTGTCGGTAATATTTTTCGTCAAATATGTCTACTAGATTGTTTACACCCATTACCAATCCCATTCTAGCTTTGGTGTAACTAGAGAAATACTCAACCACTTTATAATATTCTTGAAAATTAGAAATCATAACGGTTTGACCAAGTGAGCAAAGCAATTCGGCTCTGTCCATAAAGTCGCGCTCATCAATTTCACCTTCCGAACGTAAGTTGGATAACGTAATTTCAAAAATTACAAAAGTATTTTCTTTTTCTACTTTATTTTCTTCAACAAACATTTCAAGAGAGCGATCAAGCATGTCCATATTTACCTTAGTAACTGGTCGAAAACTTCCTCTAAGAGCTAAGATGTTCTTTTTATATAAAACAGCAGCTGGAAGAATGTTGTGTCCATCTGGACTGAACATTACGGCATCTGTCATTCCGTTTTTAACCAATTGTAAACTCATTAATCTATTGTCTACATTGGCAAATCTAGGTCCAGAAAAGTTGATCGTGTCAATTTCTAGTTGATCTTTATCTAAATGGTCGTATAAGTAACGAAGCAATTTTTTTGGATCATTATATTTATAGAAAGCGCCATATATTAAATTTACACCAAGAATACCAAGTGTTTCTTGCTGTAAACGAGCATCTGTTTCTTTAAAACGAATGTGAAGAATAATTTCATTATAATCTTCATCGGGTTCAATTTGGTATTTTATTCCAACCCAACCGTGACCTTTAAATTGTTTTGCAAAATCTATAGTTGCTACGGTATTGGCGTAACTAAAAAACATTTTATTAGGATGTTTTGTTCGGTCAAGTCGTTTTTCAATCAACTCTACTTCATGCGAAAGCATCTTTTTTAATCTACTTTCAGTTACATATCTTCCGTCACCTTCAATTCCATAGATGGCATCACTAAAGTCCTTGTCGTAAGCCGACATTGCTTTTGCAATTGTTCCAGATGAACCACCAGATCTAAAAAAATGACGCACTGTTTCTTGTCCGGCACCAATTTCAGCAAAAGTTCCGTATATATTATCATTTAAGTTTATTCGTAGCGCTTTGTCCTTAATTGAAGGAATTTGCTCAATAACTTTATCGCCTTTTAATTTTATGTCTAATCCGAAGTTTCCCATAATCATTTGTATACATTGCAAAGTTAATAAAATAGGTGCTTTATTAAAAGATAAATAATCCTATTTTTGTATAAAAATTGCTACATGCTATTTCTTGTTTGAAATAACCATCAAAAACCGTGCTAAATGAAAGTTTATTTTTTGGGTACAGGAACTTCTCAAGGTATTCCAGTTATTGGAAGTAATCACTCAGTTTGTTTAAGCGATGACTTGAAAGACAAGCGATTGCGGGTATCTGTTTGGGTTCACAATGATAATGATTCTATAGTTATTGATTGTGGACCAGATTTTAGACAACAAATGCTTTCTTCCAATTGTCAAAAAATAGATGCTATTTTATTTACGCACGAGCATGCAGATCACACAGCTGGTTTAGATGATATTCGTCCGTTTAATTTTAAACAAGGCGAAATTCCAATTTATGCACATCAAAGAGTACTAGAAAATCTAGAAAGACGTTTTGATTATATCTTTGAAACCGAAAATAGGTATCCTGGAGCGCCATCTGTAAAAGCAATAGAAGTGGTCAATAATAGTTCTTTTTCTATAGGGAAAATGACTATTAATCCGATAAATGCTTCTCATGGAAACCTTCAAGTTTTTGGTTATAGAATCAATGATTTTGCCTATTTAACAGATGTAAAGACAATTGAAACCAGAGAAATCGAAAAAATAAAAGGCGTAAAAGTATTGGTTATTAATGCATTGAGAGAAGAACCGCATCACTCACATTTTAGTTTGCAAGATGCATTAGATTTTGTAACTTTGGTTCAACCAGAAAAAGCCTATTTTACACACATAAGTCATATTCTAGGATTTCATGAAGAAGTTCAGAAGAGGTTGCCCAAAAACGTGTTTTTAGCATACGATAATTTAGAAATTTCCATTTAATATGAAAAGACAGT
>JAIEMH010000225.1 GCA_019752245.1 Flavobacteriaceae bacterium | reverse complement strand
CAGTTCAATATTACAACTCAACAGTTATACCGAATTAGAACCGGTGAAAATTGGGGACATATTAAAGTTTAATAAATTTAATAAATTGCTTCTTTAGAGCAAAATAAAATCAAAACTATGCAATTACCAAAATTCGTATTGGCAGATAACTCAGATTTTCCTGATGATATATTTGTAATACATTTAGATTTTCCAAGATTTATCATCAATTTAAAAGACGATGAAGTTGAATTTCTAGAAGACTTAGAAGGTGAAGATGAAACCGAATTAGAAGCAGAAATGGAACATTTAATTACCATTGCTGGAGAATTCTATGACAAAGAAATAAAACTTTACGAAGAATAATTTATTTAAAATAGTTTCCTAACAAATTCATAGCAGCTGCAAAAGGTGAAATCTCATTATTTTGCACTGCTTTTTTGTTGGTTTCCAGTTGCTTTATAATTTCAGGATGATTGTAGAAGTTATTTTTTAATTGCTCGTTAATGGTTTCCATCATCCAAAATTGGTTTTGATCATTTCTTTTTTCTTCAAAATAATGGTTGACTTTAACCAATTCAAAATAATCTGAAATAGTCTTCCAAACAGCTTCAATTCCTTCTTTAGTATAGGAACTACAAGTTGAAGCAGTCGGAATCCAACCCGATTTTTTTGCAGGAAATAAATGCAAAGCTCTGTTGAATTCGGTTTTAGCTAATTTTGCTTTATTGACGTTATCGCCATCAGCTTTGTTAATTACTATTGCATCGGCCATTTCCATAATGCCTCGTTTTATGCCTTGCAGTTCATCGCCAGCACCAGAAATTTTAAGTAACAAAAAGAAATCTACCATGCTATGAACGGCTGTTTCGCTTTGTCCAACGCCAACAGTTTCAATGATAATGGTATCAAATCCGCAAGCTTCACAGAGTATAATGGTTTCACGCGTTTTTCGTGCAACGCCACCAAGAGTTTCACCAGATGCTGATGGTCTAATAAAAGCATTTTCGTCTTTTACCAACTCTTCCATTCTAGTTTTATCACCAAGAATACTTCCGTGAGAAATAGTACTGCTTGGATCAACTGCCAAAACAGCAACTTTTTTTCCTAATGCGGTTAAGTGTTTTCCAAATGCTTCAATAAACGTACTTTTTCCAACTCCAGGAACACCTGTAATGCCTATTCTAATTGATTTATTGGCAAATGGTAAACAGCCATTTATAACTTCACTTGCTTTAGATAAATGATCTGGGTTGGTGCTTTCTACCAAAGTAATGGCTCTGCTCAAAGCCACTTTATCCTGGTTTAGTATTCTTGTAATTAAATCATTTGCAGATGGTTGTATTTTTCGCTTAAGAACAATTTGTTCCACAGAAGTTTTACTGAAAATATCAGGTTGTTCAATACCTTCTTTTTCATGAAGTGCAGAAATTGAAATTTTGGATGGCTTCACTTTTACAATTTGATGTAGTAAAATTAAATAAAAATGTTCAGTTTTCAATACTTCTTCGGGTAGTGATTTCTGAACATTTTTAATTTTTTTTTCAATAACTAGTAAGCTGCTGTAAAACGCACTTGATGGTGTTTCGGATTTTCAACTTCATCGGCAATAACTACAGCCAAATCTTCGCCAGAAAGAATACTTCTTTGATTTTCATCAAATACTGGATTTTCTAACCCTAATCTGTATTTTCCTGTTCTTCCAGTTGTAATTCCTTGATGCATTTCAAACGCCGGACTGAAAAATGCCCAATCCAATTCTTTTTCTTCTTTTATAATGTTTAGATAATCTCTAGCGGCAGATGCTCCAGGAAAAATTTCTTTTGGAAAATCAGGTGTGTCAACGGCTTGTAAATTTGGAGCTACAAATAAACTTCCAGCACCACCAATAGTGATGTATCTTTTTACGCCAGAAAGTTTTACCGCTTCCTGAATTTTTTTTGCACCAGATAAAAAATCTTCATAAATGTTTGGATTTGTCCAACCCGGATTGAAAGCGCTAACAACAACGTCATTTCCAGATAGAATTTTAGATAATTCTTCAACATTATTAATGTCGGCTTTTACCCAATTGATGTTAGATTTTCCTTCGTCTTTCGGATTTCTAGCAATCGCAGTAATCTCGTGGTTGCGATTTGATAATTCGTTCAAAATGTTTGTACCAACAAATCCGGTGGCACCAATAATTGCAATTTTCATAGTATAAATATTTAAAAGTAATAAAAAATGTTACAGTTTAATTTAAAAAAATAGTTAGAATTTATTTGAAAAATCTTCCAACGTTATGGCTTGTAATTGCTGACTAATAGTAGAATTCACATCTTTATAGAGCTCATCTAAATTAGCATTCATTTGTTTCCCAACAGGACATTTTGGATTGGGTTCCTTCTTAGAATAGCCCAAAGTTACTTCGTCAAAAGTCAATTTGAAAATGTCGTCCAAAGTTATTTCTGAAGTTGATTTTAACAATCTTGTTCCACCGTTTTTTCCTTCTTTACTTTCTACAATAGAATTTTTTTTCAAGTTTGCTATTTCTTTTCTTACCAAAACAGGATGTAAATTCATACTACTTGCAATAAATTCTGAAGATAGATATTCTCCTGGAAATTTTGAAAGCAAGGTTAGAATGTGAGTTGTTATGGCAAATTTACCTGAAATCATACTGTAATAAAATATGTTACAAATTTATGTTGTTTTTTTTTTTCTAGCATAAAAAAATATGTTAAATGTTTACTTTGAAAGTATATAGCGGTATTTTTGCCATCTATTTTTAGGTTATGGAAAATATAATTCTTTTATTTCTATGTTTACTATTGGGTGTTTTTCTTCAAAAAGTAAAACAATTTCCAGCAAATGCGCATCAGAGTTTAAATCAATTTGTAATTTATGTTTCGCTTCCGGCATTGGCATTGTATTATATTCCTAAAATTACATTATCACTTTCATTATTGTATCCTCTTGGAATTGCTTGGCTTGGTTTTGGTTTGTCTTTTGTCTTTTTTTATGCTTTAGGAACTTATTTAAAATGGTCTAAAAAATTAATAGGTTGCTTAATTCTAACCAGCGGTTTAGGAAATACTTCGTTTGTAGGATTTCCAATTATTGAAGCATTATATGGTTCGGAAGGATTGAAAACTGCAATTATTGTTGATCAACCTGGATCGTTTGTTGTAGTTACCACATTAGGAATTTTGGTTGCAGCAAGTTTTTCAAGAGGCAATTTAAGCGCTTCCGAAATTGCTATCAAAATTATAAAATTCCCACCTTTTATTGCTTTTACAATAGCTTTGTTATGTACTTTTTTTTCTTTTGAATTTCCAAATGCGTTACAAAATGCTTTTTTACGAATAGGAAATACAGTAACTCCGGTTGCACTTGTTGCTGTAGGTTTGCAAATAAAAGTTGACACCAAAAGTAGGCATTGGTCTTTTCTAACTTTAGGATTATTTTTCAAATTATTTATAATGCCAGCTTTTTTCTTCTTGTTTTACAGAATAATTTTAGGAGCAAAAGGTTTAAATATTGATGTTTCTATAATGGAATCGGCAATGGCACCAATGATTACAGGAGTAATTTTGGCAAGTAATTATGGATTAAAACCTAAATTGAGCAGTATGATGGTTGGTATTGGAATTCCAGTTTCATTAATAACTACAGCAATTTGGTATTTTATTCTTAAATAATTTTGGAATCTTTTTTTGTTTTTAATCATTAATTTCTTTAAAAAAAGAGTTTACTACATTTTTAATTGGTATTTTTTATCAAATATTGAAATCGAAGTTGTTTTGATAAAATTTAACTTTCTTTAGGGCTTTTTTAATCAGGCTATTAGGTAATTT
>JAIEMH010000043.1 GCA_019752245.1 Flavobacteriaceae bacterium | reverse complement strand
ATATATAATGAAAATGAAATGAAATTTTATTTTAATAAAGTTTCTCCATTTAAAAATGATGATACAGAAATTACAATGTTAATAGCAGATATTCAGGGAATTTATTACAGGAAAAATAATTTTAATGATTTGTTTGTGGGGATTACTAAATATGGTAATCAAGAAAATTTCATTATTAAAAAAAAAATTATAACAGATTGGAAAATATCTGAAGATAAAAAAATGATTTGTGGTTATGAATGTTACAAAGCTTCATGCTTATTAAAGGTTGATTACGGAGATAATGAGATAAATACTCTATATCCATTAACTGCTTGGTATTGTCCGCAACTAAAGTATTCATATGGGCCAAAAGGTTTTGGTGGTTTACCTGGGACAATTTTGGAATTAGAACAAAATTTAATTATTTATACTGCTGTTAATATTAATACTGAAAAGGCGAGTGAAAAAATAGCAATGCCAACAGATACTAAAATTATTACAGAAGCAAAAATGTATGATTTATTTGAAGAATCTACTAACAAGTAAAATTAGTTTCAAAAAAAGAATTTATCGAAACTAATTCACAATCTAAATTTAAAATTTTGAAATATTATTTGTTTATATTTATTTCTTTTTTTTCTTATTCACAAAACCACACCATCACAGGTGTGGTTTTTGATGAAAAGGAAAAACCACTCGAATCTGCCAACATAATAGCAAAGCCATTACAAGAAAAAACTACTTTAAAGTTTGCTATTGCGGATAACAAAGGTCGTTACAGGTTGGAATTAGAAATTAATGTAAAGTATGAAATTACTGTTTCCTACATAGGCTATACCGAAGAAGTTCTTATAATAGAGCCAAACTCGACAATAGCAACGCACGATTTTAAACTAAAAGCTACAGGAGAAGTACTTAAAGAAATTGTTATTAAACATGAGTACAAACCCATTGAAATAAAAAAAGACACATTAACATTTGACGCTAAAGCATTTGCCAATGGCAACGAACGTAAAATGAAAGAAGTTCTTGAAAAATTGCCAGGTGTTGAAGTTGATAAAAAAGGAAATGTAACCGTTCAAGGTAAAAAGGTTACCAAAATGATGGTAGAAGGCAAATCTTTTTTTGGTGGTGGTTCTAAACTTGCCGTAGAAAATATTCCTGCTGATGCACTTGATAAAATTGAAGTTATTGACCACTTTAACGAAGTTGGGTTTATGAAACAAGTTTCAGATAGTGAAGATTTAGTAATGAATGTAAAACTTAAAAAAAATAAGAAGAAATTTGTTTTTGGTGATATTGAAGCTGGTGCAGAAATTGCAAACGATAATGGTTTTTACTTAGCTCATGCTGGTTTATTTTATTATGCTCCAAAGACCAATTTAAGTTTTATTGGAGACATGAATAATATTGGTAAAAGCACTTTTACTTTTGAAGATTTAATGCGATTTCAAGGCGGTGTAAGTAGTTTTTTATCGGATAGAAAATCCTTAACAAACTTATATTCTTTTACAAATGATAATAACGATGTGGTTCAAAACAAATCACAATTTGGAGCGCTAAATTTCAGTTTTGATACTTCTCCAAAACTAGCACTATCTGGCTTTGGAATATTTTCAAAAGTATTTATGCAATCACAAACGGAAACTAAAAATGAATATCTTCAAAATACTTCAGTTTCATTCGAAAATAAATTTCAAGATAATACATCTAAAACCTTATTAGGAATTGGTAATATAAAATTGGATTATTCTCCTAATAAAAAAGAAAAATGGTATTATAACTCGCAATTTCAATCGAGTGCTAATGATTTAAATAATGTTATAAATTCCATTACTAATTTAAATTCAAGTACTTTCGAAACAGTATCAAAAGCAGATAATGTTTCTGTAAAACAATATATTGAGTGGCACAAAAGTTATAACAATCACCATACTACAACTTTTGTTATAAATCAAGCTTACGAAAAAAATACACCCAAAAATCATTGGTTTACAGACCAACCTTTTTTATCGGGATTGATTCCTTTGCAAACTGACACAAGTTATACTATTGATCAAATTAAAAATGTGAACAGTAATAATGTGGATGCTTTATTTAAACATTATTGGATAATAAACAACTTTAATCATCTATACACCAACGTTGGAAACAACTTTATTAATTCAAATTTCGAAACAACAGAAAAGCAATTACTTACGAATGGTATTGTAAATAATTTTGATTTTGCAGGATTTGGTAATAATGTGAAGTATAAATTGAATGATGCTTATATGGGTTTAGAATATAAATTTAAGATTGGAAAATGGACTAACAAACCTGGATTGTTTTTACATTGGTACCATCTTAATACGAATCAAAATCTTAAAGATTTTACCATTTCTAAAACCTTGTTTCAACCACAATTTAATAGTGAGTATGAATTTAACAAATCGGAAAGTTTAAATTTTAATTATAAGTTAGCTAATACTTTTCCAGAAGTTAGCCAAATGGCTAATCAATTTACTTTGCAAAGCTATAATTCAGTTTATAAAGGGAATTCTTTATTAGAAAATGAACAATATCATGTTGCAACTTTGAGATATTCTAAAATGAATATGTATCGTGGTATTATTTGGAATGCAACAGCAAGTTATAATAAGAAAGTAAAAACAACAAGAAATGAAATTCAAATAAGCGGAATCAATCAATACTCAACTCCTATATTAACAGATAATCCAGAAACAAATTGGCGTTTTAATGGATCAGTTAGTAAAAAGATTTATCGTTTTAGTTTAAAATTAAACACCAATTTTTCTTGGTTTAACTATCTGCAATCGGTAAATAATATTGCAACTTCAAATAATAGAAACAGTCAAAATATTGGATTAATTTTTAGAACCGCTTACAAGAAATGGCCCGACTTTAGTATTGGTTACAACAAAGGAAATAGCCAATTTAATGGTATAACAAAAAGTAATTATCAATCGGATGAATTTACATCAGAATTAGAATTTACTTTTAAAAAGTATTTTACTTTTAAATTGGATTACGAAAACTTGAAAAATAAAAATAGCTTAGATCAAACTAATTTCTATGACATTGCTAATACTTCGTTACGTTATCAAAAGAAAAACAGTCCGTTTGGCTTCGAGTTGTTTGTAAATAACTTATTCGACAATAAAGTTAAGAATGATTATTCTTTTTCTGATTTCATAATAAGTGAACGAAAAACGTATGTTTTACCTAGGGTTTTTATGATTTCGGTTAGTTATAAATTATAGAAAATTTAATAAAAGACAAATACCATCTAGCCCTGATAGGAGTGAAAATCTTTTCTTTTGTTGCCTGAGACTATCGAAGGCAACAAAAGAAAAGATTGTAACGGAAAGCAGGAAAATGGAAACCAAAAATTACCAAGCCATTCGCTCCTGAAAACAAAAAAACCGAACATTGCTGCTCGGTTATATAATTTTGAATAACTAAATTTAATCATTCATAGAAATCAAAAACTCTTCGTTATTTCTAGTCTTTTTGATTTTATCATTAATTGTATCCATTGCTTCTACTGGGTTCATATCGGCTAGGAATTTACGTAGAATCCACATGCGTTTTAGCGTATTTTGATCTAATAATAAATCATCACGACGCGTACTTGACGAAGTCAAATCGATTGCTGGGAAAATTCTACGATTAGCAATTTTTCTGTCCAATTGTAGTTCCATGTTTCCTGTTCCTTTAAATTCTTCGAAAATTACTTCGTCCATTTTAGAACCAGTTTCTGTTAATGCCGTTGCGATAATACTTAATGAACCGCCGTTTTCTACGTTACGTGCTGCTCCGAAAAAACGTTTTGGTTTTTGCAATGC
>JAIEMH010000001.1 GCA_019752245.1 Flavobacteriaceae bacterium | reverse complement strand
TTACAGGGTAAATTAATGCGAAATGATATTAATAAAGAAGAACATGATGAATATTTAATAAAAAAATCGCAGTTAGAAGAGTTTGGCTTTTATGAAGAAGTTGAAGATAAATGGTTTCAAATGTATTTAGCAGAAATGTCAAAACATGAGATAATACAAAAAATTGAATTTACTGAAGAAGAGAAACAAATGTTAGAGCAAGAAAGTAAAAAAGTGGTAGAAGAAATTTTAAAAAAAATGAATAATTTAGAATAATGAGATATATTGATATTTCTGATTTTGAGGAAACCTTTAATAGATTAAACCCTGATACAACCTTTAATGATTGGTTAAATGTTGCTAATCATCATTTAGAAAATATTATTCCTTTAGATGCAAAAGGACGCAGTAACTATTGGAAGAATCATAATTTTTGGAAAGAATTATATTCAACACTTTCAGAATTATCAGGAAATAAGTGTTGGTATTCTGAATCTCTAGAAAATTCTTCTGAATGGGAAATTGAACATTATAGACCAAAAGCACAATCAAAAAATGAAGATGGGGCAATTATACGAGATGATGGATATTGGTGGTTGTCGTATCATTGGAGTAATTATAGACTTGCTGGTAGTTTAGTAAATAAGTTAAGGAGAGATAGGTTTGAAAATGGAATTGAAGTTTTCGGAAAAGGAAATTATTTTCCTCTAATTCAAAATTCATTGATTGCTCAACCAGACGATTTTAATTGTAGCTGTGAAAGTACTTTATTAATTGATCCTATAATACCAAGTGATGTAAGATTATTATCATTTGATTGTAATGGAGAAGTTTTTCCAACTTATACAGAAGCAGATGATTTAATAAATTATAAGAAAGCAAACTTATCTATTAGATTTTATGGATTAGACCATACACCTATAAAAAGAAGTCGATATAAGATTTGGCAAAAATGTGAAACAATTGTAGATAACGCAAATGATTATATTAAAAATCACAATCCCACTCCATTACAAATTAATAATAAAATAAGTGAGTGTTATAAAGAAATAGTAAATCTAACAAGGAAAACAGAACCGTATACAATGGTTGTAAAATGTTTTATTAAAGAAAAATCCAAAGACAGAGATAATTATCCATGGCTTGAAAATATTAATGCAGTACTACAATAATATATATGTCAACAAATAACTTAGTCGCTAAAATATGGTCGTTCTGTGATACGCTTCGTGATGATGGTGTTAATTATACAGACTATTTAGAACAAATAACGTATTTGCTATTTTTAAAAATGGCAGATGAGTTTGCACAACCACCCTATAACAGAGATTTTAAATTGCCTGAAAAATGTACATGGCAATATTTAAAAGACCATTTAGATGATAATTTGAATACTTTTTATATTGAAGCTTTGCATACACTTTCAAGTTCTGAAGGTATGTTAAAGCATATATTTAATGGGGCTCAAAATAAAATACACGACCCCTATAAACTAAAAAAACTTATTGAGTTGTTAGATGAAGAAGAATGGGTTTCAGAATCTAATGATGTAAAAGGCGATATTTATGAATCGCTTTTACAAAAAAGTGCAGAAAGTAGCGGTGCTGGTCAATATTTTACTCCAAGAGCTATTATAAAGGCGATGGTTGAATGTATTCAACCAAAACCAAAAGAGTCAATTTGGGATCCTAGTTGTGGTACTGGTGGTTTCTTTTTGGGAGCAATTGAATATTTGAATACGCATTATAAAAAAGAATTAGAGAAAAAAGATGTAAAAGAGTTTTTTCAAAAAGATACTTTTAAAGGTTGGGAAATAGTTCCTTCTACAGCTCGATTGTGCTTTATGAATCTCTTTTTACATGGAGTTGGCGATATGCAAAAAACACCTGATATAAATATCGTTGATAGTTTATTAGATCCTCCAATTAAAAAACCAAAAATTATCCTTGCAAATCCACCATTTGGAAAAAGTAGTAGTTATACTATTACTAATGATAAAAAGCTAGGAGAGCAAGAAGATTTTAAATACAGAGAAGATTTCTGGACAACTACTGGTAATAAACAATTAGCTTTTGTACAACATATAGTTGCAATTTTACAAGAAAAAGGAAGAACAGCAATTGTATTACCCGATAATGTTTTGTTTGAAGGAGGTGCTGGTGAAACCATAAGAAAAGAACTTCTAGAAAAAACAGATTTACATACTATTCTGCGACTTCCAACTGGTATTTTTTATGCAAATGGAGTAAAATGTAATGTGCTTTTTTTAGAAAAGAAAAAATCAAAAAATAGAGAAATATGGTTTTACGATTATAGAACAAATGTTCATCATACATTGAAGAAACAAGTATTAAAATATGAGAATTTAATTCCATTTGTTGAATGTTATCACGCTATAGATAAAGAAAAAATCAATGAAACTTGGAGTGAAGAAAATCCTAAAGGTCGTTTCAGAAAATACAGTTATGATGAAATTCTTGCACGAGATAAAACAAATTTTGACATCTTTTGGTTAAAAGATGATAGTTATATTGATTTGGATAGTTTACCAGAACCTGAAATTTTAGCTCAAGAGATAATAGATAGTTTAGAAAGCGCATTAAATAGTTTTAGAGAAGTAGTTAAAAGTTTAAGTTACAAATAATTTTATGGCAGATTTTTTAACTGGAAAAGCATTAGATGAAAAGCTAACAGATATTATCTGGAAAGCAAATAAAGAGCTAATTATACTTTCTCCTTTTATACGATTGGATGATTATTGCAAAAAGATCTTCAATAAACTTAAAAACAGTCCTGAACTAGAAATAATTTTGGTTTTTGGTAAAAACGAAGGAGAAACACAAAGAAGTTTAAATCAAGATGATTTGGAGTTTTTTAAAGATTTTGAAAACATAGTCATCATTTATTGCAATAACCTTCATGCAAAATATTATTCTAATGAAAATGAAGCTTTATTGACTTCACTAAACCTATTAGGCAAATCAATGACTGGAAATGTTGAATATGGAATATCCTTTCCTAATTCAAAACTAACAATTGATAAATTATATTCTGATTCCATGAACTCAACTAATGAGGTTATAAGGAGTAATCCTTGTGTATTTGTAAAGAGACCTTTGTATAAAAAAACCAATTTAGGGCTTTCAAAAAAGCATGTAGGTCATGCAATATTATTTGATGAGACAAACTCATTATATCGAAACAGAAATTTTGAACAGAAATTTTATAATGATTTTGAATTTGAATTATTCCAATCTGAAACAAAACCAACACGAGAAGAATTTAATTTAGTTAATGAGCCAAAAGAGACAAACAATAATTCACATTCTGGTTATTGCATAAGAACTGGAAACAGAATTCCTTTTGACCCAACGAGACCTTTTAGTTATGAAGCTTTTCAATCTTGGGTAATGTTTGAGAATTGGAATTATCCAGAAAAATATTGTCACAAAACTGGTAAATTTTCAAATGGTCGAACCTCAATGGCTAATCCAGTTTTATAATCATGCAAGACCTTCACAATATATATCTCGAATTGCAATTAGAGTTAGTCAAAAACTTTGTGGCATACGTTCCAACCATTTTATCAGAAAATGGATTATTGGATGATATTGCAAGTGAAATAAAAGTATTGCATGACATACAAATTGATCTTACTCAAAAAGATAAATTATTACTATTTGATTCCAATTTAAAACTAATTGTTTCTCCAACTTTTGAAGAAATGAAATCATTTTATATAAAAAATATAAATCTTCAAAAAAACTGTTTTAAACTTTTAGAATTACGTCAAACATTATCGGAAGATAGTTTTGATTACTTATATGTAAAATATCTTAAACGATTAAATGGTTATATACAT
>JAIEMH010000190.1 GCA_019752245.1 Flavobacteriaceae bacterium | reverse complement strand
ATGGTGGAGAACAGTTTTTTTCAAGAGCAAACGACTTTGGATTTTCCAAAAATCCTGATGAAACTTTACAGATTTGGGATAAAACTCAAATCCTTAGTGATGTAATTTGGGTAATAAGAAATTTCAAACCCGATGTAATCATCAATAGATTCGATCATCGTTCGCCAGGTACAACACATGGTCATCATACGTCGTCAGCAATGTTAAGCGTTGAAGCTTTTGATAAAGTTAATGACGCAACTAGTTTTCCTGAACAATTAAAACTTACTTCAACATGGCAACCAAAGCGCTTGTTTTTTAACACATCATGGTGGTTTTATGGAAGCAAAGAAAAATTTGATGCTGCCGATAAAACCAATTTAAGCAAATTGCAAACAGGTGTGTATTATGAACAGTTTGGGAAATCTAATCAAGAAATTGCAGCATTAAGTAGAAGTCGCCATCAATCGCAAGGTTTTGGAAGCACTGGAACTCGTGGCGAAGAAGAAGAATATTTAGAGTTTTTAAAAGGTGAAGCCTTACAAGATAAAACCAATATTTTTGAAGGAATTGATACTTCATGGAACAGAGTAAAAAACGGAAAAGCTATTGGAGAAATTTTGTCAAATGTTCAAAACAATTTCGATTTTAAAAACCCATCGGCAAGCGTGCCAGAACTGCTAAAAGCCTACGTTTTAATAGAAAAATTAGATGACGAACATTGGAAAACAATAAAATTAGAAGAAATTAAAAAGATACTATCTGCTTGTACTGGATTGTATCTTGAAGCTGTAGCTGATACAAATGAGATTACGCCACAGAGTGATTTAAAAATAAAAGTGGAAGTAATAAATAGAAGTTCGGTTGCAATGAAATTAACCGGAATTGGATCAGTTCCAGTATATACAGCCAAAAATGAAAAAAATATTGTTTTAAAAAATAATGTAGTTTTTACAGAAACAAATTCACTTCAATTACCAAAAGATCTCGAATATACCAACGCTTATTGGTTAAAACAAAAAGGAACTTACGGAATGTATTCTGTTGACAACCAATTAAATATTGGAAAACCTGATGTTTTACGACAAGTAATTATTGGTTTTTGGATAGAAATTAATGGAATTGAAATTCCGTTTGAGCGAAAAATAGTTTATAAATACAACGACGATGTAAAGGGCGAAGTCTACCAACCACTTGACATTGTTCCAGTTGTGACCTCAAGTTTTCAAGAAAAGGTCTATATTTTTCCAAAAAATAAAGATAAAATCATTAGTGTAAAAATAAAAGCTGGAAAAGAAAATGTAACCGGTTTTGCTGAACTTCAAGTTCCAAGTAATTGGAAAGTTACACCTGCTTCTATTCCGTTTTCATTAAAAAATAAAGACGAAGAACAATTGGCAGTTTTCACCGTTTCACCTTCAAAAGAAGCTTCAGAAATTGAAATAAAAAGCATCCTAACTATTGAGGGACAAACATTTGACAAAGAAAAAATTGACATTAATTATCCGCACATTTACAAACAAATGGTTTTAAAATCTGCCGAAGCTAAAGCCATCAAGCTAAACATTAAAACCCACAACGAAAAAATAGCCTACATAATGGGCGCAGGCGATGAAGTTCCAAAAAGTTTAAAACAAATGGGATATGAAGTCGAAATTATCAAACCTGAGGAAATTTCTACAGAAAAATTACTAAATTTTGATGTTATAATGACCGGAATTAGAGCTTACAATATAGTTTCGGGCTTGGCTTTAAAACAAAACATCTTACTAAATTTGGTGAAAAACGGAAAGACAATGATAGTCCAATACAATACTATGGACGAATTTGTAACCAAAGATTTCGCTCCATTTCCGTTAAAAATTTCGCGTGATAGAGTAACAGAAGAAAATGCAGAAGTTAGATTTCTAGCGCCACAACATCCTATTTTAAATTATCCAAACAAAATTACATCCGACGATTTTAAAAATTGGAAACAAGAACAAGGATTGTATTATCCTAACGAATGGGACAAAAATTTTACGCCAATACTATCGTCTAACGATAAAGGAGAAACACCAAAAGACGGTGCCATATTGGTTGCCAACTATGGTAAAGGACATTACATATACACCGGAATTAGCTTTTTTAGAGAATTACCAGAAGGTGTTGCTGGAGCTTACAGATTAATAGCAAATATGATCGCAATAGGAAAATAATCATGGAAACAGGTAAACAAAACAAATGGAAAAACAGTTACTCATGGCTTTTAATTATCAATGCCTTATACATAATAGTTTTTTTTATTCTAATGCAAATCTTCTCTTAGTATGCAAAAAATAGATTGGATAATTCTTTCTGCCACCTTACTTTTTATAGTAATTTATGGAGTTTATAAAACTAAAGGAAGTAAAAATGTTGAAGATTATATTTTAGGAAACAAAGAAACCAATTGGTGGACTGTTGGATTGTCTGTGATGGCAACCCAAGCAAGTGCAATAACATTTCTTTCTACTCCTGGACAAGCCTATCATGACGGAATGGGATTTGTACAATTCTATTTTGGACTTCCCATTGCAATGGTAGTAATTTGCGTCACTTTTATTCCTATATACCATAGATTAAAAGTTTTTACTGCCTACGAATATCTCGAACAACGTTTTGACTTAAAAACCAGAACCATTGCTTCCATCCTATTTATGGTGCAACGTGGTTTAGGAACCGGACTTACCATTTATGCTCCATCCATTATATTATCAACACTTTTGGGTTGGAACTTAACACTTCTAAATGTAATTATCGGAATCCTAGTAATCATCTATACATTTTCTGGCGGAACTAAAGCAGTAAACGTTACTCAAAAACAACAAATGTTTGTTATTATGAGCGGTATGATTATTACTTTTTTCCTAATTTTACATTTACTTCCCAATGAAATGACCGTTTCAAATGCCATGCACATCGCTGGTGCAAATGAAAAAATGAACATCGTAGATTTTTCTTTTGATCCCGAAGCACGTTATACTTTTTGGAGCGGAATCGCTGGTGGATTTTTCTTGTCTTTGGCCTATTTTGGAACCGATCAATCACAGGTTGGACGCTACTTATCTGGAAAATCGGATAAAGAAAGTCAAATGGGCTTAATCATGAACGGATTTCTAAAAGTTCCTATGCAGTTTTTTATTCTTCTTATTGGAGTTATGGTTTTTGTCTTCTTTCAGTTTAATGATGTGCCTTTAAATTTTAATCCAGTAAATAAAGAAACAATTGAAAAATCGGTTTATGCCGAACAATATCACGGACTTGAAAAACAACTAAAAGATTTAACCGAAGAAAAAAAAGAATATAACTTACTCTATATCGACCATTTAAATCAAAATTTTGACAATCCTATACTAAGAGATAAACTTGTTGCTATTTCTGGAAAAGAACGAGATTTAAGAGATCAAGCCAAAGAATTAATCACAAAAGCGGATGCAAAAGCAGAAACTAACGATAAAGACTATGTATTTCTCTATTTTATTCTAAATTATTTACCCAAAGGATTAATAGGTTTACTTCTTGCCGTAATTCTATCAGCAGCAATGTCATCGTCTGCATCTGGATTAACAGCATTAGCTTCTACAACCGCAATTGATATTTATAGAAGAAATCTAAAAACTCCAAAATCGGATAAGCATTTTGTTAATGCAACCAAATATTTTACATTGCTATGGGGAATAATTGCCATACTTTTTGCTTGCGTAGGTACTTTATTTGAAAACTTAATTCAGTTGTAATATGGCCGCAACAATAGCTATCAATTGTTTAGACCAATTTTGAGGTTTTTGCAACGTAAATCATGAAACATTAGTTTTGTTCTGTGTTCAAAATATTCTCTTTTTATCTTTA
>JAIEMH010000050.1 GCA_019752245.1 Flavobacteriaceae bacterium | reverse complement strand
AGATGAAAACACTCAAAAGCTCCTCACAAGAGGTAATCTTTTAATTGAGATTTTGAAGCAAGATCAGTATTCACCATTAGATTTTGCGTATCAAGCAATAATTCTTTATGCTGCATCAAAAGGAATGCTTGATGAATTTGGTCCAAAAAGAGTTATTGATACTCCAATTGCTGAATTAGGTTTTGCAGGAATCGCAGTTGGTTCAGCCATGAATGGTTGTCGTCCTATTGTAGAATACATGACTTTTAACTTTTCATTGGTTGGAATTGATCAAATTATAAATAATGCTGCTAAGATGCGTCAAATGTCGGCTGGACAATTTCCAATGCCGATGGTTTTTCGTGGACCAACTGCTTCTGCAGGACAATTAGGAGCAACGCACTCTCAAGCTTTTGAAAACTGGTTTGCAAATACACCAGGTTTAAAAGTAGTAGTTCCATCTACAGTTTATGATGCTAAAGGTTTGTTGAAAGCTGCAATTCGTGATAATGACCCAGTTATTTTCATGGAAAGTGAGCAAATGTATGGTGATAAAGGTGAAGTTCCAGATGGTGAATATATCATTCCACTTGGAGTTGCCGATGTAAAAAGAGAAGGAACAGATGTAACAATAGTTTCTTTCGGAAAAATTATCAAAGAAGCATTTGCTGCAGCAGATGAATTGGCTAAAGAAGGAATTTCTTGTGAAATTATCGACTTAAGAACCGTTCGTCCAATGGATTATGATACCATTATCAATTCGGTTAAAAAAACAAATCGTTTGGTAGTTCTTGAAGAAGCTTGGCCATTTGCAAGTGTAGCTTCAGAAATTGCTTACATGGTTCAAGATAAAGCTTTCGATTTTCTTGATGCACCAGTTCAAAGAATTACAACTGCCGATACTCCAGCTCCATACTCACCAACTTTATTGAAAGAATGGTTGCCAAATGCAAACGATGTTGTTAAAGCTGTAAAAAAAGTAATGTACAAATAAGATAAACTATTATATTTGAGGCTTCATCAGAGAAAATTTGATGAAGCTTTTTTTTTACCAATTTTTAAGAAACAGTTGTTATGTTTAAAAAAATACATTTTATACTTTTTTTGTTTATTGCTTTTTCTCATTTTGGAATTTCTCAAACCAAAATTAGTGGTGTAGTTGTTGATAAAAAAAACCAACCTATTTCCTATGCAAATATCGTTTTTAAAGGCTCTAACGAAGGAACTGTAAGTGATGAAAACGGAAAATTTTATTTAGAATCTCCTAAAAACTATACAACAATTGTTGTTGCTTTTATGGGATATACTACGAGAGATTTTGAATTAGAGAAATCTGTTTCTTACAACTTAAAATTAATACTTAATGAAGAAGAAGTACTTCAAGAAGTTGTAATTTATAACGGAAAGACTTCTAAGAAAAATAACCCAGCATTGGATATTCTTAGAAAAATTTGGGAAAGAAAAAGAAAGAATGGTTTAAGAATGTTTGATCAATACCAATATGAAAAATACGAAAAAGTAGAATTCGACTTGAATACTATTGATAGTGCTTTCATGAAAAGAAAAGTATTTAAAGGAATGGAATTTGTTTTCAATAAGGTCGATACATCCAAAGTTACAGGGAAAACCTATTTGCCAATCTTCATTAACGAATCGATGTATGATGTTTATGGCGACAATAAATTAAAGAAAGAAAAATCAATCATCAAAGCCAACAAAAACTCAGGTTTAGGAAATGGTGATGGTGTAAACACATTCATTAAAGACTTATATAACGATTATAATATCTATAACAATCATCTTACTTTTTTTGATAAAAGTTTTACAAGTCCATTATCAACAACAGGAATTGACGTTTATAATTATGTGCTTAGGGACAGTTCTTTTATAGACAATAAATGGTGTTATAATATTGTTTTTTACCCAAGACGAAAAAATGAATTAACTTTTAAAGGAGATTTTTGGGTTAATGACACTACTTATGCCATCAAAACTATCAATATGGCTGTTTCTAAAAGTGCCAATATTAACTGGGTAAAAGATATTTATATTGAGCAAGAATTTGATGTTGTAAACGATTCAGTGTTTCTTTTAACGCGTGATTATATGATGTCGGATTTTGCTTTAAATAAGAAAGAAGAATCTAAAGGAGTTTATGGAAAACGAACAACATTGGTCAGAAATCATAAATTTAATGAAGAAAAACCCGAAAAATTTTACAAAGAAGAAGTCAATTTCATAGACAATGCAGTCTATGCAAAAGACGATGACTATTGGGAGCAAAACCGATTTGAGAAACTCAATAAAGACGAAATTGGTGTTTATAAAATGTTAGACACATTAAAAACGGTCAAGAAATTTAAGCAAATGTACAATCTTGTAACCATTTTAGGAAGTGGTTATATCCAAAAAGGAAATATAGATTATGGACCAATTTTTTCTGCCTTTGGATACAATGTTGTTGAAGGATTAAGGTTAAGAGTTGGTGGGCGAACCTATTTTGGGCCAAATGACGCTTGGCGTATTCAAGGTTATACAGCTTATGGTTTTGACGACAATAAATTCAAATATGGTATATCTGGAAAATGGATGATTGACAAGAAAAATCGAATCATTATTTCTGGAGGAAATAGAAGAGATGTTGAGCAAATAGGTGCAAGTTTAACCACTACTAACGATGTACTTGGAAGAAGTTTTGCGTCTTCAAGTTTATTCAGTTCAGGTAGCAACGGAAAGTTAACAAACATCAATTTAACAACTGCCTCTATAGAAATTGAACCCGTGAAAAATCTAATTCTTCAAACAGGTTTTTCTTATAGAACTTTAGAATCTGCATCGCCAATATTTAGCTTAGACTATTTTGCAGACAATACTTATACAACTACCAAAAGCGAAGTAAAGCAATCCGAGGTAAACCTTCAAGTTGAATATACTCCAGGTAAAAAATCGATAGGTTATGGGGTTGAACGTCTTAGTGTTGACAGTCCATACAGCAGGTTTTTTGTAAGCTACAGTCAAGGATTTAAAGGTTTGTTGAATAGCGATTTTGATTACAGCAAGATTCAATTATATTACAAACAACCTATTATAATTGGACCTCTAGGAAGAACTAATCTAACAATGGAGTTAGGTAAAACTTTCGGTAAAGTACCTTTAGGTTTAATGAGCGTTATTCCTGGTAACCAAACCTATTTTATCATCGGAAATACTTTTAGTAACTTAAACTTCTATGAGTTCGTTGCCGATCAATACGCAACTTTGCAATGGGATCACAATTTTCAAGGACGATTATTGTCAAGAATTCCATTCATGAGAAAATTAAATTGGAGAGAAATTATAGGTGCGCGTACTGTTTACGGAACCGTTACTAACGAAAATATGTTACTAAATGCATCAGGATTAAATTATAAAGCACCCAAAACACCATACTGGGAATACAGCGTAGGAATAGGAAATATCTTTAAAGTTTTTAGAATAGACGCCAGTTGGAGAGGAAATTATAGAGATATTCCAGGAACAAATAATTTTACCATCAAAGGAGAATTTGGGTTTTATTTCTAGAAGCCATTCCAGCTATCCATTACAAGTCCTCACTATAAAAAGTGTTTTTCTATGCCATAAAAAGAGCTTCCTTTGGTCGCTTTTTTATGCCAAGAAAATCTACTTTTTATAGTTCCGGGCTTTTCATTTCTATCTGGGCTAAACCATGAAACAGGCAATCACACATTTAATTTCAAAAGACGAAACCCTAAAATTCATTCTAGATAATTTTGGAAATCCAATAATTCAAAAACGTCAAGAAGGATTTGCCTCAATGTGTCACATCATTCTTGAACAGCAAGTCTCTATTGCATCTGCCAAAGCATGTTATCTTAAAA
>JAIEMH010000294.1 GCA_019752245.1 Flavobacteriaceae bacterium | reverse complement strand
TTCCTTGCGTTGCTTTGGGATAACTGTATTGCTTTCCATTTTTGGTATTGCTTATAAAGAGCGTGTCTTGACCGTTGTCGTAATACATTGTATAGGAGACCCAGTTACCCTTTTCAGAAATGGTGTTGTTTTCTAGTTTGCCCCATTTTTCGTAGTCCGCTTCTGTGAGTTGCTGTTTTGCAAGTTCCTGCCCATAAATTGGGCAGGATATTATTGCTAGCAATACACCTAACTTTAGTTTATTACTTCTTAAAATTAGTTTTTTAACTATTGTTTTCATTGCTTTCATGGTATTAATACCCCGGATTTTGAGGCAGTAAATTGGGATTGGCATTTAGTTCTGTTTCAGGAATTGGCCATAAGACATCAGTTGTGTTCCAACCCGGTTTTGCAGTAGATAAAACGGCATCTGTTGTTCCGCTTCGTTTTAGGTCAAAAAAACGATGTCCGTATTCTGTAAACAGTTCAAATCTTCGTTGTTTTTGAATTTCAGCAAGAAGTTGGGTTTCGGTTGTTGCAGTGGTAGCAGGCAGACCTGCTGTGGTTCTGATTTTATCTATGTCGTTTTTTGCTCCGATAAGGTCCCCTTGTTTTGCTCTTGCTTCTGCTCTAATTAGGTACTGCTCGGCTAAACGCAATACTACTGAATATTCTTGCGATGCACTTGTGGCTGTTCGCAGTTTGTATTTGAAAGCATGGTACCAAGTATTCCCACCACTGGTTACGGATTTTGTCCATAGTAGTTTTCGTTGGTCGCCTATTTCAAAGGAATTTATAAAATCTTGACGTAGAGCGCACAATGGAGGCGGACCTGAGACGAAAATAAACGTTGCGCCTTCATTGGAATTTCTTACACTTGTTGCTGAAGCAAATTGCCAAATTGTAGTGGTACTGTTTCTAAGAAATACATTGTTTAGATTGTTTTCCCAAGTGTACAGCGGACTGTTGATTACTGCCGAAGCTTCGTTTGCCGCTTCTTCATTTAATCCCCTATATAAGTATACTCGTGCCAGTAGTGCTCGCGCCGCTATCTTGTTTGGTCTTGCTTTGTCTGAGGAAACATACTCTTCCGATAGTAAGGCGATTGCTTCCTGTAAATCTGTGGTAATTGCATTGTATACTACTGTGCTTGATTGTCTAGTAACTTGACTGTTTACCATATAATCTGTACTGGTAATGTATGGAATGTTGCCATAAATTTGCATCAAATAGAAATGGACTAAAGCACGCACAAAAAGTGATTCTCCTCTTAGTTGCGATCTGACTGTCTCTGAAAGTTGGGTTGCATTGGATAGCCCTGCCAGAATTGAATTTACATTGTATATCTGACTGTAGCTGTTTCTCCAAAGTGTCAGTACTGTTGCATTGTCCTCTGTTAGTGCGTTGTTGTAGATGGGCTGTGATACTGTTGAAGTGGTATAGTCTTGCAATTCATCGGCATATAAACCCATGTTTACCGAGGAACCTGTAGCTAAACCTGTTAGTATTCCTCCATCGCGAAGTTGTATGTACACTTGTGCCATGGCTGCATTGGCTGTTAGGTTGCTTTCAAAAACTGTTGTTCCTGTTAGTTGTGAATTTGGCAAAGGCACTTCTACAAAATCACTGCATGATGCACTGCATAACACTAAAGTAGTGGTTACAAAAAGTGATCGAAATCTGCTTATTTGCTTTTTCGAAGCTGCTTTAAAAATTAGATTTTTCATGTTTTAGTTTTTTAGATTAGAAATTCAAGGTCATTCCGAAACTGTAGACTTTTAAAGGAGGCAGGAATCCCGAGAATTTGAATTCAGGATCGCCGGCTTTGTATGATGTAAACGTTAGTAGGTTTTGTCCTTGCGCAAAGATTTTGCATTTTATACCATTTGAAGGTTTTAATGGTACCTCATAGGTTATTGCAATGTTTTTAAGTCTTACAAAAGAACCATCGGTAATGATTGCATCGCTTTCTATGAATTTGTAATAAGCCGCTACTGCCGCGCTGTTTAGTCCTGTTGTGTTTAACTGATTGTTTGTTTGGTCTCCGATTTGCTGCCATGCGGAAGTCATCGTATTGCTTTGGTTGTATGGGCCACCGCCAGGTACATTGGCTATGTAGTCGTAGTTTTCTCTTTTTACAAACTGAAAAAGAAAATCTAATTGCCAGTTTTTGTATTGGAATTGATTTTGAATGCCACCAAAATATTTTGGAGCTAAATCCTTTACAATTTGCTTGTCGGCTGTTGTAATGCTTCCGTCACCGTTTAGATCTTCAAATTCGTATAGTCCAGTATTTGGATTTACACCATTACTTTTATATAGTTTAATGATGTCTAATGATTGGCCTATAACGTATCGGTTGGCATAGGTTGAGCCTTCTAGTCCCGGAAATGATAGCAATTTGTTTTTAGCGACTGCGATGTTGAAATTGGTTGTCCATTTAAAAGCACCTCTGTCTACATTGAGTGTTCTTAATGTAAACTCAAAACCAGCATTTTCTACTGTTGCATCCAGATTGGAATTTAGTGACGTGAATCCTGTAGTGGCAGGCATTGGAATTCCTACTAGCTGGTCTGAGGAACGGTTGCTGTAATAGGCTGTTGTTAGAAAAATTCTGTCCTTAAAGAATCCCGTCTCTAGTGCTACTTCTGCTTTTCTGTTGGTTTCCCATCCAAAATCGGCATTGTATAATCGGGTAGGTTGTAAACCGATAACTCCCTGGTAGTTGCCGCCTGTGGTTGCGTAGGTATCGTAAAACTGATAATCTCCTATTTGATCGTTTCCTGTTGTTCCGTAGCTGCAGCGAAGTTTTCCAAAGCTTAGTATGCTGTTTTCTGAAATCAATTTTTCTTTGCTGAAAATCCATGCAGCACCTATTGCTCCAAAGTTAGCGTATTGCTTTCCGGGTCCGAAGCGGCTTGAGCCGTCTCTACGGCCTGTAAGGTTCAGCAAATATTTTTCGTTGTAGCTGTAATTGATGCGTCCGAAAAAGGCTTGGTATCGGTATAGAAAGGTATCGCTATTAAGTACATTTTTAGTAATGGCCGAAGCAAAGTTGTTGATGAGGTTGTTGTTGGCAAAACCTATTCCGGATTGAAATAACCGATCTGAACGTTGTTGTTGTGCTGTCATTCCTATTAAGGCATCCAACTTGTGGTTGCCAAAATTTTTATACCCTCTTAGTTGTGGTTCTACTATCCAAGATTTTCTTTGTGTCAAATTCATGTGCATTACAGAGTTATCACTTTCCACTTCATACACTGGATTGTACATTGTGGATGGAAGTAGGCGTGTTTCTGTTGTTTTTAAATCGGTAAATCCAACACTTGATTTTACTTCTAGTCCTGGCAAAAGCTCATAGGATACTACTGTATTTGCTACAAGGTCATTTGTTTTCGCTTGGTAGGTACTTCTTAGTGCCGCTAACGGATTTTCGAAGGTGTCGTTTTCCCAGTTGAGGTTGCCGTTTGCATCGTAAAGTGCCGGCGCATTAGGCGCTAAATACCTGGCGGTAAGCGTTTGGTCTGTTGCTGCCTGTAGATTGTCTTGTGCTGTATAACTGCTTGAGAAGCTTATTTTGAATCGTTTGTCTGGTGAAGTATGCGTTAGAGAATTGTGTACGCCTCCTTTTTTGTATCTGAAATCACCCGGCAAAACGGTGCCTTCTGTTCTGTAATTTCCACTGATGAGGTATTGTGTTGATTCGCTACCGCCTGAAATACTTGCTTTTACATCGTTGATTGTTGCTGTACCACCTAATAGTGTTTTTTGCCAATCGGTATATCGGTTTTGATCCCATGTGCCGTTTATATCGTAATCGGTATCTGTATAGGTTACGCCATCGTTTGCAAATGCTTGTTGGCGCATTGCAAGGTATTG
>JAIEMH010000176.1 GCA_019752245.1 Flavobacteriaceae bacterium | reverse complement strand
AAGTTAAAGGGTTTCTTCTGGTCACCTCTTGCCAACTTTAATGACAAGAAGGCCGAAACTTGTCCCTCTTCTTAAACAATAAAATCTAATTTCTTATATAAAAAATGCCACTGCTCGGAGGATTTTTTGGAGGTTTAACTGGTTTCATAGCAGCATGTTGGTCGCATGCGTTGCAAAAGAAAAGGCTGTTGCAGAGTAATAAGAACTTGCTTGAGTTTATTTTTTAATGTTCCTATAAAAATATACTTAGTTGCTTCATTAGAAAGTGTCGGTTTAATTTTTGGTAAAGCCTCAATCTCTAAAATAATTTTACTTTGTTGTTCTTTTAGTTTATTTAAATCCTCTTGATAAGTAAACGTTTTAAAATCAGATTTAACATAGCTTTCTCTAATTTCATTTAATGAAGCTTCCAACCCTTTTAAAAATACTAATACTTGATGTGATTTGATAACCTCATTAAAGTTATCATTAATATATTCTATAGGTCTTAAACTATCAGAATAATTTTTTAAATTTCTATTGTAATCATTTATTTCTTCCTTGAATTTTTCGATAGAAGAAATTTGTCTGTTAATTTTCCTCTTTTCCTTATTTAAATTATCAATTTTGTTGAAAGTTTTTTCATTATCTGCTAGAACAACATATTCCTCAACAATTTTAGAAATTACATCAATAACTTCATCACTTTTATATTCTAATTCAGCATCAATTAAGTTATTATCTTTGCACTCATTAAACAAAGAATGTAAAGACAACTCTATATTTTCTCTCGACCTTTTTTCTTTGTTAATTTTTCTTTGTAAAGTAGAAACCTGCTTTTGTATGTCCTCCAACTCCTTTCTATTCTTGATATTTTGCATCTTATCAACACCTATTGCCATAAGAAAGATTTCTCTCAACGCCTCATCTGAATCAATTTCGTAATATGCTTTATCAAAATAATTAGTTGAGTTTATAATTATATCTGCTGATATAGAATTAAAAAGCAAAAAATATCTATAACTAATCAACTTATTATTTGCTAAAAAATAATCTCCTTTATCATCTATTGAAAACTCTTTATTTATAATTTTTTTTAATTCTTCAATTGTGATATTTGTTGTTGGTTGCTCAACTATTTCATTACTCTGATAAAAACAGATTTCAGATGAAATACTACCACTATTACCTGATTTTCTTGCTATAAAAAAATGTTTACCATTTATATTGAAGTCAATAGAATACCAAGACACATTTTCATTAATAGTCTTTTCTATTATTCTACTTTTATTTGATAATAAACAATAATCTATGATACTCATAAAACTAGTTTTACCCTTAGTAGCTCCACCTGTAATAACGTTTACCTTATTTGGCAAAAACTCATATACTTTGGGTTGAGAATCATTTTTAAACCAAAGCTTAATATTATTTAATTGAAATCTCATAATCTAATCTTTAAAATTTTATAAAGAGAACTAGTTTCATAATCGCTCGTTAATTCAATAAATTTAGGTATAGCGAAAAAAATATTAATAATTCTGTTTCCAATTGAATCTTCATTTATATTTATTAAACCACCTTCAACATAATTAATCGTATTCTTTTCACTAATAACATCGTTCATTTCTTTTAAAATGGTAACAGAATTAATGACAATAGGCATTAGCTCTAAATATTTATCATTGAAACTACTAAATAAAGAAGGATATTTATTAATAAAATTTTCAAAATTTTCAAAATTTTCATCACGCAAAGCTTCTACTAATTTGTCATTTAGTAAAATAGGTAGGATAATAAATAATCTTGAAACATCAATACTTTTGCAATATTGGAGATACTTTTTTACAACTAATGCTGAAATAGCTTCGTTGTTGTATACATAAAAACTATTACTCATTTTTTATATTTTTTTTCCCAATCAATATGCCAACCAATTTTTGGTTCATTAGAAAGAATATAAAACTGACCATTACTTAATTCCTCATTAAGTTCGTCATTTTTTAATTTTAATTTTTCCTTTCTAACATCATTAATACATTCAAGTGCAATTTGTTTGATTAATCTTTCATCATGTGAAATCACACCACTATTAATTTTTGACTTATAATCTCTATATCTTTCTTTAAAAATCCTATTCCAAATAAAAATAGCATCATCATCAAAAGTAACTATGTGAGTAGATAATATTTCACCATTATCTTTCCAATCATTTAACGAATTGAATGTTTTGAGCATAGCAGTTGTATATCTCAAAATATCGTCTGAATCACTTTCAAAAGTTTCCCCAATATCAACTAATTGTTTTATAAAAGTTTGTGATTTTAAATCTTTAGGGTAAATTAAATTTAATTCTCTTTTAGGCAAAACTGTTTTTTCATAGGCAAAATCAAAACAATTACCGTATCGTCTTGAAAAATCCTCAAAGCTTATTTCAAATTTCTTCCTATCAATTATTGTTAAATATTTATCAAGTTGCATATTCGACAATAATGAGTTATAAACATCGTCTACTCTTTCTTCCTTTCGGATAAACTTATAAATTCTTTTTTTAATAAGATTTATTATATTTTCAGGTTCTGATATAATTTGTATTTGATCAATAAACTTTGACTTTATTTTATTATCTAACTTTTTTAGACTTTCAATTTGGCTTTTAATATCTACAGAATCTGTATTGGAATGTAAATTCTTAATGTAACCTGAAAACTCTTTTATTTTAATTTGTTTTCTTTGAAACTTAATAATATTATCAAAGAAAGTATTATTATTGATAGACTTATTAGTGACTAATTTAAAAACTGTTTTGTTCAAATATTCATCTTTATCTGCCGAATTATTAAGAAACAATATCCAATTACTAATTGTTTTCCATAAATCTGAATCTCTTTCTGTTAAATTAACAATTTCTCCTTTTGGAGTTTTTTGCACAGTATGCTTTGTTTGCAATAACTCTACACTACCATTTGCCAACTCAATATGAATGTCATCTAAAACTTCAAATCCAATTTTCTCACCTGAATTCAAATCCAATATAAGATACATAAAATAATAAAATTGGTAATCAAAACCTATTAATTGAGGTCCTGCTGTGTGTTCATTATTAATTCTAAATTCATCCATATTTAAAATATTTACATGACAAAAAAATTGTTTGAATTTTTAATTTAATGTACTAACTGCAAAACTCATTTTACTAATTATTTATTAAAACTCATCAACGATTTTCTTGATTTTCTTTTTTTAACTGTTTCTAATATACAACTGTATAACTATCAATTTTTAGTTGTTTAAAGAACTCTTTAACTCAAATAATTTTTATTTTAATAGTCTGTTAATTTCTTCATTCCAGCCAATTCTATGTACTAATCTTGCAATGTGAAACTCATTTCTCAAAATATCAGATTTAGACATTCTACTAATATTTTCCCAGTTTTCACCAAGTACATACGTAGCGTTGTTTGGATAAACACTTTCAAGAATATAAATACTTTTATTTGAGAATCCAAAAACCCAATACCCTGTAAATCCAGCTGCCCCAACCGCTAAAAAATTTGGTTCTAGACTACTAATCTTTTGCACTCTATGTTTAATGACTTTAATGTTTCTATTTTTGACGATTTCTAAACCATAGTCAATATGTTCTTCAATAATTTCAAATGGATACTCTCCTGGAGGTAAAACTGACCAGTTTTTTCTTTGAACTTTCGGAAGTCTTATTGTGTTAAGATTGGTGTTTAACATCATACATTCTCCGAAAATTTCAAAGAATATATTAAATATATACCATCATTAATACAAGATTCCATAGAATATCAAAAAAGGAATGTTAAATATCCAACCAAAAATGAATTAAAAATACTAGAAATAGGAAAAAATCTTATGCAAGAAAAAACTATTC
>JAIEMH010000102.1 GCA_019752245.1 Flavobacteriaceae bacterium | reverse complement strand
TGGTGCACCGAAGCTATTTTTCAGAATTTAAAAGGTGTTATTAAAGTTGAAAGCGGATATAGCGGAGGAAGGATTTCAAATCCTACCTATAGAGAAGTTTCATCTGGAATTACGGGTCATGCGGAAGTTATTGAGTTTACATACAATCCCAATGAAATAGCGTATGAAGATTTAGTAAAAATACATCTTACCACACATGATCCTACAACTTTAAACCAGCAAGGTGCTGATAAAGGAACACAATACAGAAGTGTTGTTTTTTATAGAAATGAAGATGAAAAAACGATAGCTTTAAATCTAATTAAAGAGCTCAAATCAACCTACGACAATATGATAATTACCGAGGTTGCTATGTTTGAGCATTTTTATCCTGCAGAAGAGCATCATCAGAACTATTATACTAATAATATGGATAATAATAGATATTGTGCAGTAGTTATAAATCCTAAATTAAGAAAATTTAAAGAACTTTATAAAGATAAACTAAAAACAAAGTAAGTAAATATGATAGTAGCTGCATTCAAATTTAAAGTTAAACCTGAGTTTCAAGAAGAGTTTGAGAGATTGTATGGGTTTGCTAGAGGACACGTTGGCATGATTGATGGATATGAAGGTCACGAAGTTTTTAATGGCGAAAATGGACACAATATGCTTGTAGTGTATTTTAGAGATAAAGAATCTTTTTTAATTTGGGATGAACATCCTGAACATAAAAAATATAAAGAGCGTGGAAAAACAGAGATTTTTGAAAGTTATGATGTTTCTGTAGGCGAAATTTTTGAAAGACATATAAAATAAATGGAAATTAATAATATGGTTAATATATATGCAAAATGGACATTAATTATTGGAATAATATTAACTATTGCTTTACCCTTTTCTATACATCTGTTTAATCTTGAAGAATTAGGGAAATACGGAACAGTTGGAGATACAATAGGAGGTATAACTTCACCAATTTCTCAATTATTTGGGTCTATTCTTATTTATTTGGCTTTAAAAGCACAATTAGAAGCAAATACAATAATTCAAAATCAAGTTAATGAAGATAATAAGCAGTCATTAATAAGACATGATTTAGAACAAATACATGTATTGTACTCTTTTTTTCAAAATAACATTAAAAGTTTTAGCTATGATAAAGAATTTAATGGCGGGAGCAATATAATATTTGGAAAGAGAGCAATAAAGCATTTTTTCCAGGATATTGAAGAAATGAATGTAAATATTCATTCTGATGATGATATTCTAAAAATTGACGGGGTTAGAGAAATATTGAGCATCATAAACAGTGCTAAATTAATTTTACAAAAAAATAAGAATTCAGGGCTAGTTAAAGAAGATAAAGAGTTTTATAATACATTAATTTATCACGAATTAGTTTTTAGCATTTTCCCTGCTAGAGAAATTGAGAATGAAGACCCGTTAGCATTAAAAAAGTGTACCGTTTGTGAAATATATCATGGAAACTTTCCACCTTTAATCTTTCATAAAATACAAGAACTTAAAAGAGAATTATAACGTTAAATAAATACAAAATGATAAACAAACTAGAATTAAAAAAATTTTTAATTGAACACGAATCACATACAATTGAAAATACCGAAGAAAGACTATTAGAGTTTGTTCAAGGGACAATGTTGAACAGAAATGATGTGATTGATAATGATGATCAATCACACCATAGACAAGAGGAAAGATTAAGAAAACAGCTTGATGTTCAAGTACACGACCACCATCATCATCTCGAGGAGATTGAAGCATTAAACTTTAATCCATCAGAAGTTGTAGAACCGGGAGCTGTTATTAAAGTAAATGACCGTTATATGGTAGTTGCAACTGCCGATGGTAATTTTAAATTTGATGGTAAAGATTTTATCAGCATTTCTACAAAAGCACCTATTTATCAATGTATGATGGGTAAGAAAAAAGGAGATATGTGCAGTTTTAATAATAATAATTTTAAAATCGAAGAAATTTACTAAATATGAAAGCTATATTCAACGGTGAAATTATTGCAGAAAGTAATGATACAATTATAATAGAAGGCAACCACTATTTTCCACCAAGCAGTTTAAAAAAAGAGTTTTTCAAAGAAAGTACCACCCACTCTACTTGCCCGTGGAAAGGTTATGCATCCTATTTTACAGTAGATGTAAACGGGACGACAAATAAAGATGCTGCTTGGTATTATCCAGAACCCTCTGATAGAGCAAAAGAAATAAAAGGTTATGTTGCATTTTGGAATGGTGTAAAAGTAACAGCATAAATTTTTGTTATGTACAATAAGGTTGAGTTAAATGATATTGAAGTTCTAGTCAAAATGCCTGCTAATTATTCCGAGGGAAACAGTTATCCTGTTTTCATTGGATTTTCTGGTGGAGATCAGACTACAGAAACTGTTGCCTATAGTGCTAAAGTATATTTTAGTTCAAGTTATTTTCAAGATCATATTCAAATTGTCCCTATTAATACAAATCTTAAAAATTTTAAAGATTACTCTGCCCAAGAAATTGAAATTTTTATTAAAGCAATAATGACTTTGTATGCAACAACAACTTCTAATTGGGCAATTGCAGGAACATCAAATGGCGGAAAAGCAACTTTTAATTTTGTGGCTCAAAATCCAAAATTGTTCAAAAACGTTGTAACCTTCCCTGGAGGATTGTTTAATATTATTCCTAATGAGAGTTGGTCTCATTTGAATATTGTTTTGGCAAATGGAAAAAAAGACGGCTATTCTTGGATACTCGAGTCTAAAGCGTCTTATGAAAAATTATTGGACAAAGTAAATAAAATAGAGTTGATGGTAGTATCAGGACAAAAACATATTTTTTCTGAAGATTATCAAATAGACCAAATTTATTCAAAATTATTTGAAGAAAATAATATATGATTGACAAGCTCAAAAGCAATATTGAAGACTGTTTAATTTGCGAAAAAAAATTACCAAACCGACCACGTCCAATAGTACAATTTTCATCCAATAGTAAAATATTAATTTTAGCCCAAGCACCAGGACAAAAAGCGCACGATAACGGAATTCCTTTTGACGATTTAAGCGGAAATAATCTACGTGAATGGTTAGGAGTTTCAAGAGAACAATTTTATAACTCTGATATATTTGCTATTATGCCTATGGGATTTTGTTTTCCCGGCAAAGGTAAAACAGGCGATTTGCCACCAAGAAAAGAATGCGCTCCGCAATGGCACAATCTAATATTAGAAAAACTTGAACATTTAGAACTAATTATTCTTATTGGTCAATATTCACAAAATTATTATCTGAAATATAATAAATACAAAAATCTAACTGATACCGTAAGTAACTTTCAAGACTTTCTGCCCAAATATTTCCCAATTGTGCATCCATCACCACTTAATTTTAGGTGGCATGGAAAAAACAAATGGTTCAAAGAAATTATAGTACCACAATTGCAAAATAAAATAGCATCAATTATTAAAAAAAATGATAAAAAATAGATTTATAGAAATTAGAAATAAATCGGAAGAGTTGTGCAAACCTTTACTAGTTGAAGATTATTCGTTACAACCTTCAGAATTTGTTTCGCCACCAAAATGGCACTTAGCGCATACAAATTGGTTTTGGGAAGAATTTATCTTAACAAAATATTTAGAATCTTATACTGTTTATAATTCTGATTTTTCATATTTATTTAACAGTTATTATAATACAATTGGGAAAAGAGTTTTAAGACCTAATAGAGGATTAATGACTCGACCAACCGTTGAAGAAGTGTTTAAATATCGAAAGCATGTCAATGAAGCAATGGATGTACTACTTTCTATCAATTTTGATGAAAAGCTATTAGACCTAGTTGAAATTGGAATTAATCATGAACAGCAACATCAAGAATTATTTGTATATGATATTAA
>JAIEMH010000083.1 GCA_019752245.1 Flavobacteriaceae bacterium | reverse complement strand
AAGGAAGAAGGTCTTTCGTTTTTTGATTTGAATAAGGAGCGAAAAACAATTTTAGTAGTGGGTGGAAGCCTTGGAGCAAAATCCATCAATGAAGCGCTAGATAAGTATTTGAGCAAAATTGTTTTTTTGTTCTGATACGTTTAGCGTAATTTGTTGGTATCTTGGTGTTACATTTTTAGTTCTTGGAAACAACCAAATTTGGAATAATTTAGTGCGTTGGTCGTGATTCGGATTAAACTCACTGTGACGAATTCCAGTTCCAGCACTCATAACTTGTACGTCGCCAGTTTTTATAGTTTCGGCATTTCCCATACTGTCTTTGTGCGCCAAATCACCTTCTAACGGAATAGTGATTATTTCCATATTGTCGTGACCGTGTTCGCCAAATCCCATTCCGGCAGCAACAGTATCGTCGTTTAAAACGCGTAAAGTTCCAAATTGCACTCTTTCTGGATTGTACCAACTTGCGAAACTAAAACTGTGGTATGCGTTTAACCAACCATGATCTGCGTGACCTCTTGTATTTGCTTTGTGTAAAACTGTATTTTTCATGATGTATAAATTTAGTAATTATTATGATACAAATTTACAATCGATGTAATGAAATGTCACTTAATGTAGATTAAGAAATCATTTTCTAAGCATTTTGCTTTTCATCTTACTGAAAAATTCGGGTGTAACGCCTATATAGGAAGCAATTTGTTTTTGAGGAATTCGTTGCATTAAAGCGGAGTATTTTTTACAAAATTTCTCAAAACGTTCTTCTGCGGTCAAACTCAAATTATCCATAAGTCGTTCTTGATGTGCAACTAGAGAATTTTCGGTCAGTATTCGAAAAAAACGTTCTAGTTTTGGAATTTTTTCAAACAATTCCTCACGATTTTCGCGAGAAATAATTTCTAGTTCTGAATCTTCCAAGACTTCTATAAAAAGATTTCCCGGTTTTCTTGAAATGTAACTGTACATGTCGCCCATCCACCAACCTTCGCAGGCAAAATGTAAAATATGTTCGATGATATTATCGTTGATGTTGAAACTTCTTAAAATACCAGAATTTACAAAATAGGTACTGTCTGCAATTTGTCCTGAACTCAATAAAATGGTTTTAGCCTTGAAATTTTTAGTTTCTATTTTCGATAAAAAAATCGCTTCTTCTTCTGGAGTTAAAGAAATGATTTTGGAGATGTTTTGGATAATTGGTTTCATATGTGGCAATTTGTTTTTTTTAGCGGTCACATATGTTATCGCCTTTTTTTGTATTTGCATTCGCAAACGGACTTGTTGGCGATTTCATAACATCAAAAATACAATTTTTAAGTAATTATTTTGGAACACAGATTTAAGAAATTTAACAGATTTCAATAATTTCTCTGATTTCTCCAAATCTGTGTTCTAAAAGAGATATTTTTGTATAAGTACATCTATATTTGAATCATGAAAACCGAAAAAGAAAAAATGTTGGACGGTGAAATTTACTTCGCCAACGATAAAGTTTTAGTTTCTGAACGAACTTTTGCCAAAAAACTTTTACATAAATTAAATGTGACTGAATATTTAATGAATGGAAATGCAAGAAACATTTTGCGTCAACTGATGCCAAATGCACACAAGCGACTTTATATTGAACCACCATTTCATTGTGATTATGGATACAATATTCATTCGGGTGAAAATGTTTATTTCAATGTAAATTGTGTTGTTTTGGATACTATGAAAGTTGAAATTGGTGATAATGTTTTTTTTGGTCCAAGTGTTCAAATTTATACCGCAACGCATCCGCTTGACGCGATAGAACGACGAACGGTTGAATTTTCTAAACCAGTTTCTATAGGAAATGATTGCTGGATAGGAGGAAACTCAATAATTCTTCCAGGAGTGAAAATTGGAAATGGATGTACAATTGGCGCTGGAAGTGTTGTCACAAAAGATATTCCAGATAATTCGCTTGCAGTTGGAAATCCTGCCAAGGTGATTAGAAAACTTAATGTATAAAAAAAGCGGAAAATTAATTCCGCTTTATATTTTAATACTTTATCGTCACTAAATTTGCGGCACTTTTTGCTTTTTCAACTACTTCTTCAATAGGAGTTTCCAAAGTGTCATTTACTAAAGAAACTCCCATTCTTCGGTATGGTCTAGAAGTTGGTTTTCCAAAGATACGAAAATCGGTTTTAGGTAAAGCAGCTATTTTTTCTAGTCCGTCGAAAGTTGGATTTGTAGAATTTTCTGATGCCAAAATTACAGCACTTGCTCCGTTTTTTTCTAATGTAATTTCGAATATTGGAAGACTCAAAATCGCACGAAGATGCAATTCAAATTCGTTGAAGTTTTGTGTTCCTGCAAGTGTAACCATTCCGGTATCGTGTGGTCTTGGTGATAATTCTGAGAAATAAACGCCGTCATCGGCCAAGAAAAATTCTACACCAAAAAGTCCTGCGCCACCAAGAGCTTCAGTAACTTTTTCGGCCATATCTTGGGCTTCAAATAAATCTTTGTCGGAAATTCTTGCTGGTTGCCAACTTTCCTGATAATCGCCGCGTTCTTGTCTGTGACCAATTGGAGCACAAAAAAGTGTTGGATTATTATTTTGAGTTACAGTTAATAATGTTATTTCTGAATTGAATTTTACAAAGGTTTCTACAATTACTTCAACCACATCACCACGTGAACCTTCAACAGCATAATTCCATGCTTTTCCAATATCTTCTTGAGATTTTATAGTTGATTGTCCTTTTCCAGACGAACTCATTAATGGTTTTACCACACACGGAATTCCAACTTCTTCAACCGCTTTCTGTAATTCTGATGCTGAGGTTGCGTATCTGTAATTTGCGGTTTTCAATCCTAATTCTTTGGCAGCCAAATCACGGATTGCTTTTCTGTTCATGGTAAAATTTGCCGCTTTCGCAGATGGAACTACGGTAATTCCTTGTTTTTCGTAATCGTAAAAACGTTCGGTTCTTATGGCTTCAATTTCTGGAACTATGAAATCGGGACTGTGTTTTGCTATAATTCTATCCAATTCTGAGCCATCAAGCATGTTGATTACTTCGAAACCGTGTGCGACTTGCATTGCCGGAGCATTTTCGTAATTGTCAACAGCGATTATGGTTTGCCCGATGCGTTGTGCTGCGATTACAAATTCTTTTCCTAGTTCGCCTGAACCTAATAATAGTATTTTTGCCATTGTATTTAAAAATTATTATAAATTTTAAATTTTGAATTTTAAATTATTTGTTTGCATTTAAAATTTATAATTCAAAATTTAAAATAAAAAAAGCCCCAAGTTTCCTTGAGGCAATTATGATTTATGCTAAAACTTCTTTGATTCTTTTCATTGCTTCGGTCAATAATTCTTCGCTGGTTGCGTAAGAAAAACGGATGCAATTTGGATTTCCAAAAGCTTCACCGGTTACGGTTGCCACGTTGGCCTCTGAAAGTAAATACATTGAGAAATCATCTGCATTGTTGATTAAAGTGCCGCGTAATGTTATTCCGAAGAAGGATGAAACGTCTGGGAAAACATAAAATGCACCTTCTGGAACATTGATTTTTAATCCTGGAATTTCTTTGATTAAACCAACCACTAAATCACGACGGCTTTTGAACGCGGCAACCATTTCGTTTAGTACGCTTGGATCGGCGTCAACAGCTGTAATTGTTGCTCTTTGTGCGATAGAATTGGCTCCTGATGTAACTTGACCTTGCATTTTGGTACACGCTTTGGCAATGAATTCTGGTGCGCCAATGTAACCAATTCTCCAACCAGTCATGGCGAAAGCTTTGGCAACTCCGTTTACTGTAATGGTTCTTTCAAACATTCCTGGAACTGAAGCGATGCTACAAAATGTTCCTGAGAAATTGATGTGTTCGTAGATTTCGTCGGCTACGATATAGATGTTTGGGTATTTTTCTAA
>JAIEMH010000269.1 GCA_019752245.1 Flavobacteriaceae bacterium | reverse complement strand
CGAATTTTTCTTGCTGCACGAACGGTGCATAATTTCGTTGCTTTCCACTTGAAACCCGATGCTGTTAGTTCGTGCCTAACAAATGAGTAATCGAAATTGACATTGTGAGCTACAAAAATACGGTCCGTAAGTAATTGGAAAATTGTTTCTGCTACCTCATCAAAGATAGGCGCATTTTTTACCATTTCATTGTTTATACCAGTAAGTGCGAAAATAGGAGCAGGTATCTCTTTTTGTGGATTTACCAGAGATTCCCATCGATCTACTATTTGATTTCCATCATGGATTACTATCGCAATTTCAGTAATACGACTATGACTGGCATTTCCACCTGTGGTTTCAATATCTACAATTGCATATTCTTGTTTTTTCATAATTTCTTGTTTTTTGTTGGCTTTCGCGCCACCTGGATTCTTTGCTAATGGAGTCCACGAGACTCTTTTTATGCGCTCGGTCCCATTTTATGTCTAGGTAAGTTTATTTCATGTTCTTGCGGATATGGTGCTCTTTCTGTTGTGCTTATATCACCCCGAAGTTGTTCTGTTGCTTTGAATTGTAATGTATTAGAATTGGCATATCTTGGATCGGGTTTGAAAGGCATTTTTGCCATTTTTGAAATGGTTATGGTTGGAAAGTGATAATCAACCTCGACGGTACCTAGCAGTAAATAGCATCCGCCACCTTTGAACGAATAGTTTATTAGGCTTTTAGGAAAGTGTGCTGTATCAAAATAATCTCCATTGGTATCTATCCAAGTTCCAAAAAACATCATTCCCATTTTTGTAGGTACTTGTTTAATAGATACTAAATAAGCTATTAATTTGACTTCTTTTTTTAAGTAATTGATAAGGTTGTTTGCTACAATACCGCTTTTGTATTTTGTTTCTAATAGGTCAAATGGCGAACACGAAACAGGAAAGCTCAACAATTCAATTTCATCAAAAGCGTCTTCTAGTACCGAACGTTCTATGATTGGAAATTTGTATTCCTTGGTAGGTTCTTCAATAAGTAATGGACTAGTAGTTTCAAACTTTTGGTTTATTAAAAGCATTCGAGCTTCGATGATTAATTGACTTTTTGTTTTGCCAGTGCTTCTAAATGCTCCTATAAATATTAGTGTTTGAATGCTTTCTAAACCTGATGGAACTCTGGTAATGAAATTTTCAATTGATTTGTATTGCCCATTTTTTTCTCGTTCAGAAACGATATTTACTATATAATCACTGTTTAAATTTTTTAGAAGCATGAAACCCAAATAAACATCACTACCGAAAACGGTAGTTTGATACTCACTTTTATTAATACACGGATTGTGAATTGTTGCTCCGCTCATTTTGGCTTCGTGGATGTAAATTTCGGGTCTGTAAAATCCGCCACCATTGTTTATTGCGGCTACCATAAATTCAATTCCGTAATACGTTTTTAAATATAAGCTTTGGTAGCTCTCCACGGCATAACTCGCTGAATGCGCTTTGCAAAATGAATATCCAGCAAAACTTTCTATTTGTCGGTACACTTCTTCACTCAGTTTTTCAGGATGTCCTTGCGCTTTACAAGAAACAAAAAATTGGTCTTTAACCGATTGTAATTCTGCTAATGAACGTCCTTTTCCACTTATTGCTCTTCGTAGAATATCTCCATAGGCAGCAGTCAATCCGCCATAGTGCAATGCAATTTTTATTACATCTTCTTGATAGACCATTACGCCATAAGTTTCGCCCAATTGTTCTTTGAATACCTCATGGAAATATTCAAATTTATCTGGATGATTGTGCCTGAAAATGTATTCTCGCATCATTCCACTTTGAGCCACTCCAGGACGAATGATACTTGATGCCGCAACTAATGTTTTATAATTGTCGCATTTTAACCGTCGTAATAAACCACGCATTGCTGGACTTTCTATATAAAAGCAACCTAATGTTTTGCCGATACTCAGTAACTCATTGCATTTGGTTTCATTTTTGGACAACGAAATATTGGTGATGTCCACTTTAATTCCTCTATTTTTTTCAATAATTTTAACTGCTTCGTCTATGGTACCCAAACCACGCTGGCTTAGAATATCGAATTTTTCAAATCCTATATCTTCGGCAACGTGCATGTCAAATTGCACAATTGGAAAGCCTTTTGGAGGCATTTCCAGCGCTGTAAAATTGGTAATTGGTTCTTCGGAAATGATTATTCCGCAGGAGTGCATGCTGCGTTGGTTTGGGTATTTCTGTAGCATCATTCCGTATTCTTCGACATATTTTACGACGGAATTGCTTTCTCTTTGTCGTCCTTTGGCTTTAGATAAACCGTCCAATTCGTCCTTGGATAATCCAAAGACTTTGCCCACTTCTCTAAAAATTGAGCGGTATTTGAATTCTACATTTGTTCCGCAAAACGCCACGTGGTTAGGATCAAAACGCTTAAAAATGTATTCTAAAATAAAATCACGTTCGCGCCAAGACCAATCGATGTCAAAATCTGGTGGAGATTTTCGGTTTTCGTTCAGAAATCGTTCAAAGTATAAATCCAGTTCAATAGGGCAAATGTCTGTGATTCCGAGGCAATAACTCACAATACTATTGGCACCGCTACCACGACCCACATGCATGAAACCTTGGCTTTTACTGTACTGAATAATGTCCCAAGTAATGAGAAAATAGCCACCAAAGTTTAAATCGTTGATTACTTTAAGTTCTTTTATTACTCTCGCTTGGGCTTCTTTGTTATTATTTCCGTAGCGTTTTGTTAAACCGCTTTTGGCTAAATTTTCTAGTAATAAACGGTCTCCTTCTTTACTTTTTGTGTAGAATTTTTTGTTTCGAGGTGTTTTTAATTCGAATTCAAAATTACATTCTTCAATAAGGCATTCGGTGTTTTTAATGATTACAGGATATTCACTATACTGTTTAATTATCTCTTCGGAAGTTGTCATACTTTCAGAAGTTTTGCAAATATCCTCTTCTGTCAATTTTGATAGCAACGTATTGTTGTCGATGGCACGCAGAATTCGGTGAAGGTTAAATTCCTTTTTAGTTCTGAACGTAACAGGTTGCAGTATGACCGATTTTTGAATTTTATGTTTCCATTCGTTTTTGAATAATTTTATAACTTCTTCTGGACGAATTCCGATGTATTCAAAATTTCGTAACTCGGTTGGACTATTGCTAGTTGGATATATAACAAATACATTATCAAATAGTGGCGCAATTAATGGTAATTTGGTTTTGGCTAAATTATGATTGGTTAGTAAACGACACATTTCTCCGATACCTTTTTGGTTTTTTGCTAAACCAATATAGAGCAGTTGGTTCTCTTGTCTGAATTCAACTCCTACGATTGGTTTTATGTTAGCCTCTTTACATTGTTTGGTAAAATCATAAATCCCAGTTACGGTATTGATATCGGTTAGTGCTACTGATTTAAGGCCGCAAATTTTAGCTTGTTCGATAAGTTCATTTAATGGAATTGTTCCATAACGCAAGCTATGATAGGAATGGCAGTTGAGGTACATTTAGATTTTAGATTTTTTTTTGCGTTAGGGATGGAAGCGGCATCCTTTTGTGTAGTCCCGACACTTCGGGACTGCACAAAAGATATAGCGTACAGCCCGACCCAAAGGGAAACGCCCATATTAATTTTATTTTATTTTATGTTTAATAATAGTACCTGAACATCGCGAAACAGCATCAAAACCGAATCTGTTTTTTATTTTATCAATAGCTTGGTATAGAGACAACATTTCGGTAGTATCTTCAAACATATTGATTTGATAAGTGCCACGCACTAATCCGGTAAAACGTATTCCTACTAGGCGTAATCGCATTCTTCTGGTATATACTTTTTCGAAAAGCTCCATAGCTGTTTTCGTTAGAATATGGTCGAAAGAAGTGTAAGGTATTTTTATTTGTTTGGTGATGGCAAGGG
>JAIEMH010000316.1 GCA_019752245.1 Flavobacteriaceae bacterium | reverse complement strand
GCATCGTAACAATACGTTCTTGATTATGAGGTCTGTCCATATTAATTCGTAGTCTAACTATATTTTTCTCTTTTCTCTTTTCTCTTTTCTCTTTTCTCTTTTCTCTTTTCTCTTTTCTCTTTTCTCTCGCTTCTTTACTTTTACTTCTGAAATCCTAAACTTGTCAAAGGAGTGACTACTAATCAAAAGTTTTCAAATAAACCAAAGCCTCAGCTTCAGCGGTAAATATTTGAGTAGGAACAGCTGGTTTACTAATCTGTAAATAAAAAGTGCTAATAGTCAACAATACTTTTTCATGCACTACAAGTCCAACGGCTTTAGTCAAAATAGAACCAGATTGAGCTAAATAGTCTCTTCCTGCTTTGTCAGTAGATACAACACCTCTAATATCACACAAAACAGGATAAGACCTTTCATTTTGAAAATGAATTCTATCAGTAACAACACGTTGAGCTACTTTAAGATCAATCGTGATATCGGACTTATATTTAAAAAAGAGAATACCATCGGCAATCCAAAACTGCGCAAAATCATTCTCATAAAAATCATGGGCTGCAATCATGTTTTATGAATTTAAGTGGAGTAATTTAACAAAAATAGAAACATTTGTTACTATCGCAGTTGTTAATTTGGGAATATTTGTTGCCTTTTGTGGTTTTTGTTGTCAATTCGGGAATTAAACTTGTCATTTTGGGAGTATTAAGCAATAATATGAAAATACTTTCATTTTTTATTCTGACTTTTAAATTCCAATTTTAAAATAACCTCTAAAAAACTAACCAATGGCAAAAATCAAACACAACAACTTCATCGATACAGTAGATGAAGTTTTGTCTGGTGCAAAAAACGAAGGCGTACTACATTTATATGCTGAAGACAAATTACTTACCGGCAGAACCATACAAATCAAAGGCAAAGAAATGTTCCATTTCGGAACAACAGGCTATTTAGGATTAGAACAAGACGAAAGGCTAAAAGAAGCGGCAATTCAAGCAATAAGAGACTACGGAACACAATTTCCGCTTTCCAAATCATACATTTCACACCCACTTTATTACGAACTAGAATCTAAAATCGAACAGATGTATGGTATTCCTCCCATCATAACCAAGAACAGTACGCTGGGTCATTTAGCGGTTATACCAACACTAATAAGAGACGAAGATGCCGTAATTATGGACCATCAAGTGCATTGGAGTGTTCAAAATGCCTGTCAACTTTTAAAACTTCGTGGAATTCCAGTTGAAATGATAAGACACAGCAATGTAAACATGCTAGAAGATAAAATCAAACAACTTAGTAGTAAATGTAACAAAATCTGGTACATGGCTGATGGGGTTTATTCCATGTTTGGAGATTACGCACCAATTCCAGAACTATTCGCACTAGCCGAAAAATACAAACAACTCCACTTCTACTTCGATGATGTCCACGGTATGAGTTGGAAAGGCAAAAACGGAACAGGTTTCATATTTGATGCAATAAAAGAACTACCTGAAAACGGTGTTGTAGTAAGTACACTAAGCAAAACCTTTGGTGCCAGCGGAGCAACTGTGTTTTGCAAAAATCAGAAACTAAGAGACAAAATTAAAAACTTTGGTGGACCACTAACCTTTTCAGCTCAATTGGAACCAGCTTCAGTAGCAGCAGCAATTGCATCGGCAAACATACACCTATCGTCTGAAATAGAAGTAAAGCAAAAAGAGTTAGCAGATAAAATTGCCTACTTCAATCAATTGTTAGCAAACAGTAATCTTCCAATAATTTCAAAAAATGATGCTCCTGTTTTCTTCCTTGGAATGGGAACACCAAGTACAGCCTACAACTTTTCACACCGTTTATTCAATGAAGGTTTTTTTCTAAATCTAGGGATTTATCCAGCCGTTCCAATAAAGAATACCGGCATCAGAATCACATTATCAAGCCACAACCAAAGGGAAGACATCAAAGCTTTGGCAGAAGCATTAGAATACCATTTTCCGAAAGCTCTAGAAGAAACCAACAACAGCGAAAGTAAAATCAGACAGGCTTTTGGATTAAAATTCAAAAAGGTAGAATACGCTGAACCAATCCAAAATCAAAACCTTTTTATAGAAGAGAAAACTACCATCAATGACATCGATAAATCAGAATGGAATAACTTCATGGGCAAACAAAACATCTTCGATTATGACGGTATGATGTATTTAGAAAAAACCTTCAGCAAACATAAAGAGGTAACCAACCAATGTGATTTTTACTATTACAACATTAAAGATAGTAACGGAGAAGTAGTACTAATGACTTTTTTCACTTACGGACTTTGGAAGGATGACATGTTAGCAACAGAATCGGTTTCCTTACAATTAGAAGAAGTCCGAAAGACAGATCCATTATACCTAACTTCAAAAGTGTTGAGTATGGGTTGCCTATTCACAGAAGGAAGTCATTATTATAGTAATCAAGAACATAATTCAGTCGAAAAAGCTTGGAAACTACTTTTAGACAACATAGAGGAAAAATACAACGATTTAAACGCCGACATGTTAGTCTTAAGAGATTTTGAGGAAGACAATATTTGGAACAAAACAATACAGGACCAAGGATATTTTAAAATCAATATGCCAGAATCTTGCGTAGTGCAAAACAAAACCTGGAAGACGAATGAAGAGTTTGCCGATGGTTTATCACCAAGATCTCGCAGACATTTCAATAAAGAAATTCTACCATATCAGGACAGCTATGATGTTATAATAAAAGAGAATCTTAGTGAATCAGAAATTACAAGAGCGTACCAATTGTATAACAATGTAAAAGACAACAATTATGCGATAAATACATTCAGATATACAAGAGAAATTTTTGAAAACATGAACGATAGTCCTAACTGGGAATTCATTTTAGTAGCATTGAAAATCGATAAAGAAAACCCATTTACTGGAGTAATGTTTTGCTACAAAAATGAAAAAAACGTTTATGTTCCAGAATTGATTGGTATGGATTACAAATGGGCAAAACAATTCCAGTTGTACAGACAGTTATTGTTTCAAACCATAAAAAGAGCCAATGCGCTAAATATTCCAAAAATAGATTTCGGAGTATCAGCATCGTTTGAAAAAAGAAAATTAGGAGCAATCGCAATTCCTAAGGTGGCATATATACAAACCAGAGACAATTATGCAATGGAAGTCATGAATACATTACAAAACGACTACAAATCCATCAAAAAATAATGGATGTATACTAATAACTAATAGTTTATATGATGTTAAAAAAGACGATAGATACATTTAATAAGGTTTGCAACGAGATACTTGAAGCAAACGAAACAACGCTAAGCAAGGCAGGCAGCGGAATAATTCTTTGTAACAAAACGTTGACAGAATTGAAAGACCTAGTTGATAAAAAGGATTTCAATACTATTCCAGAAGAAATTGATTTCTTCAAAAATATCAAACCAATACCAATGAGTTTGCTGATTTATTTTACAGAAGTTCGATCTTGTGAATTAAGAATGCCCAAAGCAGGAAACTCTTATAAAGTACAGTTCCTCCAAAAAGAATTACGCAAAATCAACAAATTCTTTTACAGAAATGCAGACTTTGTACATTACATGGAACAAGGTTACAATTACCTCGATCATCAATTCTTCACAAGAAACCATCGAGACAATTTCCCATTTACACCAATGACGGACTACTACCAATTTCCAGAATTTACAACATCACATGACATGCTATGGGCAAAAGTAAAGGCCATGTACCGTTTCATACATTACATCCGACAAGAACTCAAAAAACTCAAAGTAAATGATTCCGAAATCTTTGAAGAAAAGAAACACAATACACGAGCTGGAGACATTTAAATTTTTTAAAAATATTTTTTGCTGAGCTAGGGATACCGTGCTAGCTATGATAAGTAATGTCTCTATATGTCACTCAGAGAT
>JAIEMH010000404.1 GCA_019752245.1 Flavobacteriaceae bacterium | reverse complement strand
ATAAAGTAACAAAATTAAGCAAACACATCACTGGTGGTGATGGAAATGTGGATGAAGCTTGCTGGACAATGTTGAGTCCTGATAATAAAAGACTTTATGTGTGTAGTTATGTAACAAATGTAATAACTTCATACGAGCTTAACCAAGATGGAACAGTTGGCAAAACATTAAACGTTGCAAAACGTGATGATTATGCTCCCAATGAAGACAGTAAAGATCTCTATGCTTCAAATGATAATAAATATGTTTATCTTTTAGGTTCGTTCTTTTCTTATTCGGTTAATGTTTTTGAGGTAACTCCAGAAGGTTTAAAATACAAAACACAATACACTTTAGCAAAAACAAAAGACAAAGTCGGGCAACCAGGTGTGTATGATTTGGTTGGTTTAGCTGGATTTGATTTATAAAAAAAAATATAAAAAACACGTATGATTGAGAGTTTATCGTTAACCGTTCAAATTTTAATTTTTATTATTTCTGGAGGAATTATTTGGTATTTTAGTAATAAACTCTCTCATATTGTAGATTTTATAAACGAAGAGTACAAACTAGGTGCTGCTTTTGGAGGAACAATTCTGCTTTCGCTTATTGTAAATTTGCCTGAAGTAGCTATTGTAATTAAAGGAACACTTCAAGGCGATACTTCATTGGCTATAGGGAATATTCTTGGTGGTATTGCTATCCAAACAGTGCTTTTGGCTTTTTTTGATTTTAAAACAAGAAAAGAAAGCCAACCGCTGTCTACCATCACGTCCAACACAAATTCTATTTCGCAAGGAGTTTTTTTATCACTCATTTTGGCATTAGTTGTTTTGGGTACCCAATTAGATTCTATGTATGTGAGTACGAGAATTTCAATAATTGAGGTTTTAATATTAATAGCTTGGGTTTTAAGCCTACTTACTTTAAAAAGATGTGAGGCAGGTAACCTCATACCAATGCCAGAAGTAAATGCAAATCACGGAATAAAAACCACAAGAAAAAAAGCCATATTTTCTATTATCACCATTGCCATTGTAATTTTGTTTTTTGGTTTTATTTTGGCAGAAACTAGTGAGCACATTGCCCATTCTATGAACATTTCTGGAGTAGTCTTTGGTGCAACAATATTGTCATTAATAACTGCTTTACCTGAATTATCAGGAGGAATTGCTTTTATAAAATCTAAAAGCTATAATGTCTTAATCAGTGATATTTTTGGTGGAAACTCCTTCTTGCCTTTATTATTTTTACTAGCTAATATATTGAACAAAGGGTCTATTTTGCCTGAAGCCAAGAAAGCAGATTTATATTTAACGGCGCTCTCCATTGTTTTAACGCTTACTTTTGTGATTGGAATGATCATTAAATTTCCAAAAAGAAAATTTGGGCTTGGTGTAGATTCTTGGGTAGCAATTGTTATCTATATTTTAGGAATGATAGGATTAATATTTATTTAAAAAAAAATGGACATACAAGATTATAATTTTGCAGAAAAAAGCATTCACAATTACGCTAGAATATTAGGTGCAATTGCAAATTTTTATATAAAGAGCGAAACAGATTATAGCCATTCAAACTTATCGTGGAATGACGAAAAAAAGGTTTTGGAGACAAGAATTATCCATCTGCCAAATAATTTTGTGGCTACCATAGAATACCATCCGAATCATTTTCACTTTCATATTTCTACCAATTGCCCAAACCTAAAAGATCCATTGGTTTTATCCAGAAACAACAATCTAAATTATATTATTAGAACATTTCAAAACAACTTTAACCTTATCAACCTGGATGGGCAAGGATTTACTGTGGCTAAATTGCCTTATCCCGAAATACTCCAAAGCGACGTTAAGCCTTTGCAACCCACCAAAGATGCTATTCATCTTTTTGAAAAAATTAGAACTGGGACTAATCAAGTTTTAGTAAATTACTTGAAAGAGTATGATCTAAATAGTGAAATAAGGATTTGGCCTCATAATTTTGATACAGGAATATATTGTAAACATTCTAATGGTATAGAACAATTTGCAGGATATGCACCTGCAGATTCTATTTCTGAATTTCCATATTACTATAATAGTTTTTATAAGGATGGGAAAGCTTTTTTACCTAATTTTGATGAGCAACTTTCCTTTTGGAATTGGGTAAATTCAAATTGGAAAGGAGCTATTTACCCTTTGGGAAATCCTAACGAAGTTGATTTTTTTCTTTCTAATGGGATACATTTTTTTAAACAAACAACAAATAAGTTTTTAAATATTAATACTTTTTAAAATGAAATTAAACGAAAATAATTTATTGGATGCAGTTAATGAATTAAGGGCTAAAGGATATGAGGACGATTATATTGTTGATGAAAATAATTTAATTTGTACAAATTCAAATAAATGCTTGACTCATAATGACTTTGAAGTAGAGGATGCTTTTCAGTTTGAAATTACAGAAAATGCTATAGATTCTCAATTTCTATTTACCATCAAAGACAAACAAACCCAAAACAAAGGGCTTTTAATTGATTTAATGGGATCTCATTATTACGACGATACACTTATTTCAGAAAAATTAAAAGTTCCTACGGATATGTATGTGTGCGAAGATAATTCTCCTATGAAATATGGTATGCCTAAAATATTTAAAGATATATTTAATCAAAACCCAGAAAGATTTGAATTACGAATTGGTCATCTTGATATGCCTGCTTGTCCATTTGGAAATTCATTTAAAGCATTAGGATATGATAGAATCAGCAAAGAATATGTATGGTTGGTAACAAGTATAATAAAAGATAAAAGACTAGAAAGGGTAACTTTTGAAGGATAAAATTAATATTTACAATAATAAACTATTTATAGCAGGCATTATTTTTAGTGTGTTGTTTTGTTTGGTTGGTATATTGTTTCCAAACCAAATTTTAATAATTTTATCAAGCGTAAACCATTTTATTTTAGACAAATTCAAAAACTTTTATTTATTTTTTGGATTGTTTATTGTTTTGTGTTCTTTTTCGATACTGTTTTTTCCATTTAGTAAAAATAAATTAGGCAGCGCAAAACCCGAATACTCTTATTTTTCGTGGATTGCATTGCTGTATAGTACAGGTATGGGTTCAGGACTGTTATTAAGAGCAGTACAAGAACCCATGTATTATTTACAAAATCCTCCTGTTACCACTTTTGATTCGAAACAGGTAGCATTACAATACACTTTTTTTCATTGGGGTTTTACTCCTTGGGCAATGTATAGTTTATTCGGATTAATTGTAGCTTACAACCTTTATATTAGGAAAGAGAAAAATTTTTTAACAGCAATTGTAGCAAATGTCAAGAATAATTCTATTAACAAAATAATTCCTATTTTTATTATTATTATCACAATTGCGGGAGTTATTGCTTCGCTTGGTTTGGGAACAAGTCAATTTATAGGTGGAATAAATCAGTATTTTAATTTAGATTTAGGTTATAAATCGATACTTTTAACAGTTTCAGCCATTGGCATAATAGGCACACTTTCTGCATTAACAGGAATTTCTAAAGTAATAAAATATCTTGCTGATTTTGATATGACTTTTTCATTGCTACTACTCTTGTTTATTGCTTGTTTTCTTAATTTTAATGACTATCTTTATAATACTGCTTCAGCTGTTTATCTTTATATAGTCCATTTTTTTGAAATGAGTTTGTCTATTGGTGAATTTAAAACATCGGAACAATTTACTGAGGATTGGACAGTGTTTTATTGGGCTTTTTGGTTGGCTTGGGTACCATTTACAGGGATATTTATCGCACGTATTTCTAAAGGCAGAACCATTAGAGAATTTCTTATTGCAACAATATTAGTTCCTGCTTTTGCAACAATTTTATGGTTCTCTGTTTTTGCAAATAATGCATTTGAAATTGCAGCAGCCGGTAACCCTTCGCAATTTGACAATGTATTTACTTCTCTCTTTGTGTTTT
>JAIEMH010000045.1 GCA_019752245.1 Flavobacteriaceae bacterium | reverse complement strand
ATAAGTATTTTGAATCCAGCAAATCTGCGAAACATACTGCTGGTAATTAGGAGTAAAATGGGCTTAAACCAAAAATACCAATACAAATATAAAATCCTTAAGCGGTGAAACAACGAGCAAAGGTATTGAAGTTGACATCACTGTAAGACCAATTGCTTCTTTAAACATTATGGCTGGTTATAGCTATAATAACATGGAATACACCAAAACTACTGGTGCAACAGGAAGTTTTATTGAAGGCGACAGATTGGTTAGAACACCTCAAAACACTGCTAACTTGAGTGCTTTTTATACTGTTCCATCAGGAAAATTAAAAGGATTATCTTTGGGCACAATTGCAAACTATATTGGCGATAGACTTGGCGGTTACAACAATACTATCAATCAACAAGCAAGTCTTGGTGATAGAACTATACCGCTTAGTGGTTATACAACAATAGATTTTTCTATGGGATATACTTGGAATAAATTTTCAATATTGTGCAAATTATCTAATGTTACAAACGAATTGAATTACACTGTTCATGAAAACTATAGTGTAAACCCAATTGCACCAAGACAAGTATTAACATCACTAAAATATAAATTTTAACAACTATGATTTCACCATTAAAAGCAAGAAACCTTCACCGTGATTTAGGATATTTCTATATCGGTTTAATAATATCGTTTGCCTTTTCAGGTATTTTAATGAACCACCGCGAAAGCTGGCATCCAGAAAAATATACTGTAGAAACTAAAGCTATTTTTGTAAAACTTCCAGCAGAAGAAAACATTAATGAAAAGTATGCAGAAGAATTGGGCAAAACCTTAGGAATTGATGATAAAATACGTCGTCACAATGTTAAGAAAGGAACTTTCAAAATTTCTTTTGAAAAACACGATGTAGAAATTGACATGAAAACGGGTAAAGGAGAAATTGTTGCTTTTAGTAAAACTCCTATCATCAGTCAAACGATGAAATTGCACAAAACAACTTCCAATTGGTGGATTTATTACAGCGATATTTTTGGAATTTCATTAATTACAATTGCTATTACTGGTGCTATAATGATTAAAGTAGGAAAAAATACTTTTGGAAAACGTGGCTGGAAACTGGCTTTGGCCGGATTAATTGTTCCGTTGTTGATTTTGTTATTTGTTTAAAGTTAAAAAGCTCCGAAATAATTTCGGAGCTTTTTTTATCTTCTTGCTTTAAAATAGCTTTCTAAGTTATCACAATTTGATAAATCAGAATAATAATTCGGATATTCAGATTTTAATTTTTCAAAATGATTAGGATAACTTGAATCGGCAAAATCAATCATTCTTATACATAATGCTTTGAATTTATCAGTTTTAGAATTGTCAAAAGCCAACTTATAATATACTCTTGCTTTTTCTTTTAAACGATAGTCTCTTTCGTCAATATAGGATTCATTTTCATAACCTTCATAGTAACTTGAACTACTATTGTATCGTTTCATCATCCATGAATTTCCTTCAAAAGACATATTGTAATAACAATTGGCAACCAAAAAATAGTAATAATCCCTATCGTTAGTTTTGCTATTATTGGCTAGGTTTAAAAACTTAATTAGATGTTCTGTAACCGATAATTTGGTGACTATAAATTTTTCTTTATGCTCTATAAATTCGTCAGTATGCTTAATGGTATAAAACGGATTTTGATCAAACGCATAATAGTCATCATATTTATCTCGTTCCCAAGCGTTATAATTATTTGTCCAATACTTTTCATCAAGGGTTTTAAATGTTTTTAAGGCTTCGGTTAAGCGGTTTTCTCTAATGTATTTTGTTCCTAATAAATCTTTTAAATAATCTTTGTCCTTCAATAAATTTTTATAAATTACTTTTTTAAAATCAGAATCAAGATTGGTATTTAATTTATTCACAATAAGTTGAAGTTGATTAGCACTGTAAACAAAATCCAAATAATTGAAATAATCATAAAAATAATCAAGATTACCAGACGTTTTCAATCTATTTCCTTGCCATTCAACATCATCGCCATCATAACCCTCAGAAAAAGAATTTTCCAATAAAGAAAACAATGCAACTCCATCGGATAGATTTCCGTTAAACTCTAATTCTCTTCCTAAAGCAAATAAAAATCGTTCATCTCTAAGATTTTTTAAAATTATTGGTTTAATCTCGTCTTTGATTATTGCTTTTCCATAGTGCTGATTGGCGGTGATGCAAATAGCTTTTATTTTTTGAATTTCATCTAAAATCTTTTCGTTTTTAAATTGTTTTTCAAATTGATTACTAGCAGAAATACATTCAGAATAATTTCTCGTCATGAACAACAATTGAATTTGTGCTGATTTCCATAACGAAACATTTTGAACCTTTGACAAATCAACAGCGTTTAAAAAGTTCAAAACTTCTTGCGCATACAAGCGATCTTTCTCTGAACGTGCTCTCAATGTAAGCGTGGTAACTTTATCTTTATTATCATTATTCCAATAATATCCCCAAGCTTCTGTTGAGGGTAAATAATTAGTATAATAAGTGGTATAAACCCAATCTTCAATTTTATTTATTTCTCTTAGAAGCAGAAAATCTAAAATTCTAGAATTTGGATTATTATTGTAAATTTCCTTTAAGTTGTCTAAATTCTTATCCACCTTTTGCATCGAAGCATAGGAGTAAATATTGGCGATTTCTTCTGGATTAGTAGCCGCTTTCAAAGCTAATTCTAAATTAAAGCTGTCATGAAAATAATAATAACATGCATAGGTTTTCTCGGGACAATTAGCCATAATGTTAGCTACATCAACCATTTTTGAAGCACCACTTTTGGTAAAACAATTAAAATACAAACTCCAATAATACAAATAGTCTTTTTTACTATTCTCAAATTGATTACTAAAAACCGATTGAATAGTTTTTATGTCGCCCAAATAAAAAGCAGCACGAATACACTGAAAAGCATACTTTCTTTTTAAACTTTTATTTTTTTCAGAATCGTAAGCCTTCAAAAGTTGCTGAAAAAAATTTCTGTTATTTAGTTCAATATTAACAGCTTCGCGTTCCCACGGATTGGAATCTTCCCATGAATTTAAATCCTCACATTTCTTAGCATATGTTAGGTATTTAATAACATCAAGCTTTTTGTTTTTATACAAATAAGCCACAAAATCGTTCTGACTGTTAGCATGAACATCGGTAACTTTTAACTCATTATTAAACTCAATTATAGATTCTATAGAAACTTTTTTACCTGTATAATTGTACCAATCCAAAATATTTGATTCATAATTATGAACTTCCGAATTGGATCTAAAGTCATAATCAAAACCCCATAAATTGGCGTTATAATAAAATGCATAAAAATCCTTATAATTGAAATATTGAGGTTTAAACAAACAATATCTAATATCTTCACCACTAGGCGAATATCCGCAAGCAGCAATCTTACTAAAACTACTTAGTAAAAGAATCGTAAAAGCTAGATATCTCTTCATTTTTATATTTATTAAAAGTATTGTTATTAATATTAAATAAGGCAATAGTTGTATTTTTATCCAAAGCAACATTCTTCTTTATAATTGCAATTGCTTCATCCAGAACTTTTTTAGAAACTTCTTCACACTTAATTTGATCTCCAATTCTATAATATTCTTGATAATCTATTGAAGTGTCTTTAGTTACTTCATACCACATTGGCTTAGTTACTTTAGTAAATCCTTTAATGTCCTCACTATTCAAGTCTATCAATCCAGCAAATTGATTATCGTGGTACAATTGAGTCCAATAAAAAACAGGCAACGCTATATCCAAATGAACAGGATAACTTCGTTTTTCGTCCAAATAAGATTTTAATTCTTCAATATCTAAAATATTTTATTGAGAGGGATGGTTTTAAGTGTAGACTTTCTGTAAAAGATCCTTTGGTCCTTAATTGGATTGACTCCTATAATAAAAGAAAAGTTACATTGGTCG
>JAIEMH010000060.1 GCA_019752245.1 Flavobacteriaceae bacterium | reverse complement strand
AAAATTATCCATAGAAATCCTAAGTCAATGAATTAACCGTGATTACATTAAGCGGTTCCAATAGTGCCTTAGTTATCATGTCCCGTATTTATAAAATATTTTATTAAATTTGATAAAACTTTTAGTATTATGGATATTCAAACATCAAAAATAGAATTGGTAAAATTAATTTTAAGTATCGAAAATTCTGAATTTATTGAAAAAGTCACTGATTTTATTAAAAATGAGAAAAGCGATTTTTGGAATAATTTATCATCAACTGAAAAAAAAGACATCCAAAAAGGAATTCATGATTTAGATAATGGGAAAAGAATTGAATTTACAGAATTTCTAAAAAAGATTTCATAGTTTATGAAAGTCTATTTATCTGAAAATACCGAATCAAAACTTTTACTTTTAACTGATTATTTAAAAGTAAAATGGAGTGAAAAGGTAAAAGAAGATTTTATAAAAAAATTGACTAAAAAAATCAGCATGATTTCTGAATTCCCACAAAGTTGTCCAGAATCTAATGATTTTAAAGGATTGTACAAATGTGTAGTTTCAAAACAAACTACTTTTTATTATAGAATTTTGTTTGAAAAGAATGAAATCGAGATTATTACTTTGTTCGATACAAGACAAAATCCTAAAAATTTCCCAAAGGATATTTAAGTTATAAAACCTTAAACTCCAAACCAATATTTCGAATACTTTCTATAGAAATTGTAGAGTCTTCAATTAAGTATTTTCGGAGTTTACTGATAAAAACATCCATACTTCTTCCAGAGAAAAAATCATCATTTTCCCAAACGGCTTTCAAAACTTGTTCGCGTTTTACCAATTGATTTTTATGTTGAAATAAGAACAGTAATAACGAGGCTTCTTTTTCGGTAAGTTGTTGTGTTTTTTGACTTGATTTTAATTCAAATCGATTAGTATCAAAAGTAAAAATTCCAATTTCAATCTGATTTGGAAGTGCATTAGTGAAGCTTCTTTTTTCGGTTCGCTTGATGATGTTTGTCAATCGCAAAACCAATTCGTCGGCTTCAAAAGGTTTAACAATATAATCGTCGGCACCCAATTTTAAACCTTTAATTTTATCTTCATTTTGATTTCGAGCCGTTAAAAACACAAACGGAATTTCAGGATTACTATCAACTATTTTTTCGGCTAAAGTAAAACCATCTATTTTTGGCATCATCACATCCAAAACACAAATGTCAAATGAATTAGTTTTGAATAAATCCAAGGCTTCTTCACCATCTTTTGCCCAAATTACTGTAAAGTTTTGAAGCTCTAAATACTGTTTTAGAATGGCTCCAAAATCAATGTCATCTTCTGCTAAAAGTATTTTTTTCATAGTTATACCGATGGAATACTAATAGTGAATAAAGAACCTTTTCCTAAATCACTAACTACTTTTATCGAACCTTTATGTGCTTTAATGATTTGATCTACATAATACAATCCAAGTCCAAGCCCTTTTACATTATGCACATTTCCTTGTTCGACGCGATAAAATTTCTCAAAAAGTAATGGTTGTTTGTTTTTCGGAATTCCAATTCCATCGTCTTGGATACTAATGGTAAATTGGTCTTTTTTTATTTCCGTTTTAATCGTGATATTCTGACAACCATATTTTACAGCATTTTCTAAAACATTAGTAATAGCAGTGGTTAAATGAAATTTATCTAATAGTAAATTAAGTTCTAAAGTTGAAAGTTCTGATTTTATTTCAACATTTGGATAAGCCAAATGAAAGTCATCGAGAATAGTTTTTACTAATGAATTTGGTTTTACTTTCTCTTTTTGCAATTCAATTTCTTCAAATCCTAACGAATTGTTCATCACTTGATCTACAATGTTTTGCAAACGAATATTCTGACGGCTAATGGTTTCAATAACCGAATTCATAATAGCTTCATTTTCTTGAACTTCTTTGCGTTCTAGTATTTTTGTTGAAACTGATAAAGTAGTTAAAGGCGTTTTCAATTCGTGCGTAATGTTGTTGATGAAATCGGTTTTAACATCACTAACTTTTTTCTGTTTGATTAATGCTCTAATAGCTATAACAAATAACGAAATCAAAATAATCATCGACAATAGTGACAAAATCAAAATAGTCGCCATGCGTTGTAAAATAATTTGCTCCCAATTTTTTACCGAAACAAATAAGGTTTCTTCGGTTAATAATTTATAATTGGAATCGCCATTCGTCGTTCCAACATAATTTCTAACTGAAAAAGCATCGTCTAACGAAGCTAAATTTCCATAAAGAATATTTCCAATAACTGGTTTTTCAGAAAAAATTGTATCCGATTTTTGTGCCGAATTAAAAACAATAAACTTGTTGGTAACTACTGCAAAATCGATTTTGTTTTTTGGAAATTCAAGGTTGATTTTTCTGCGCAATAATTCGGTTAAAACATCACGATAGGGATTGGCTAATAAGTTACTTTTAAGTTGACTTTTGAAGTTTTTGTCTTTAATATAGCTACTTAATAATCGATTGTAATATATGTCTTTACTAGTCATTACAGTCGAATCTAGATCGGTAAAATCGTTAGTGATTTTGGCAATTTTTTCTTTTACTTCCGTGTGAAATTGCTCCACTTTATAGTCGTAAGTAGTTTTTACCAAATAGTATTGTATAGCCATAAGCGCTATCAAAACCAAAGCAGAAAATCCGATTAAAAGATTGATTTTTTGTTTCATATATAAATTTCAACACCTCAAAAATAAGGCATTTATTCTTAAAATAAACTTTTAACCTTGCATTAACTTCCAATTAACTTTCAGATTTAAAAGGTTGAAGCATTTTTGCATCAAATAAAAAAGATATGAAAAATAAGTTTTATGTTTTGTTAGTAATGTTGTTTACTCAAATTACTTTTTCGCAAGAAACACCTAAAGTGTTAGATACTATTACTATTAAAGGTAAAACCAAAACATTTGCAATCAAAAACGGAAATCTAAAAGTTGATGTGGCCAATTCTATCTATAAATCCATTTCAAATCCAGTCGATTTATTAGCAAAGCTTCCCAATATCCAAATCAGTCCTGATAAAGAAAAAATTACAGTCATCGGAAAAGGAACTCCAATTTTGTACATCGACAATCAAAAAGTCACTATTAACGATTTGAATTCGCTGTCAGTTGACGCTATTAAATCCATCGAAATCATTAAAAATCCATCATCCAAATATGAAGCCGAAGGAAGAGTTGTAATCCTTATCACCAGAAAATTGAGTAAGAAAGAAGGATTTAAAACTATAGTTTCAGAAAATGCTTCGTGTCAAAAATACTTCAATAATTACTTCGGAATCAACTCCAGTTTGAAGAAAAATAAATTCGAATACAAAGCCAATTTCAATTACAACCAAATTACAGTTTGGGAAAAAAACGGTAATGATTTTACAATTCCTGCCAACGACATTATTTCTAATTATTTAGTAAAAGCCATTACAAGAAGACCTCAATTTATTTTTGGAACTGGCGTTTTTTATAAAATTAATGAAGACGATTATTTGTCGGTGAATTTTAATTTAAGAACTCAGAAAGACATTTTTGATATTATAACCCACACTTATAATGTAAACCAAAGTGCCATCAATTACATAAATACAGTAAATGCAAATGATGAAAATCGAAATCTTTCCAACGGATTTGTTAACTACAATCACAAAATTAAAAGTATTAACGGATTATTGTTTTCGGGTTTTCAGTATTCCCATTTTAATCAGAATATTGCAAGTACTATTTCTAATAATTACAACAATAATGGATTTGAATTTACTCAAAATAGAAATCAAAAAATAGGGATTTCTGTTTTTTCGGGAAGAACAGATTTTGAAAAAGAGTTTAAAAACAAAATGAAATTAGAAGTATAGTTTTAAGTAAATTTTTAGGTTAATTTTTTTTTGATAGAAATTGTTTTATTTTAATAAAGATAGGATTCATGAATTTTATTTCTTTGTAATTT
>JAIEMH010000264.1 GCA_019752245.1 Flavobacteriaceae bacterium | reverse complement strand
AGTTGCTCCTGTAATTGGACTTGCTCCAAAAACAATATCACGCGTGCCTCCAGAACAGATAGCAGTTCCATCTGCAACAGTGTAACTAGGATTACTAAAACCAGATCCAGATGTTATCGCACTACCAATATTAAAACTTCCTCCTCCTAAAAAAACAGCAGAATCATAACTATCATCATTTCTATCTGCAATAACTAATTTAATATGATAAGTATTATTTGGAACAACATTAGAAGAAGCAGTCATTTTTACAGTTAAACCATTAAAGTTTGTTGGAGCCGCTAGCGAAGCTGGATTTGTTAAAGAACTTGGTGTATATGACCCAAAATAAGTTGGATTAACATCAAGTGGTGGGAGACAAGTCCCATTATAAAGACCATCTCTTATCGTGGTAACCGAAATCGGATCAGTTGTACCTGGAACCAAAGCTAAATTTATTGGAGCGGAACCAGTTGTAACATTTGTTAAGAAAAAAGCGAACGCATCAGAATAATCGCATTGAAATGTACCATATTCTTCTGAAGCAAAAAGAAAATCAAAACTCATTGTATTTGACAACGGTACAAAATCAAACTCTAAAATTGTAGCATTATTGTAATCTATCAATCCAGGATCAATTCCAAGAGCTGTAATATAATTAAATAATTGAAGATCTCCTGCCCAAGTTCCGTTTCCTTGAGTGGTAGTGTTCGGACCTGGAGCAGCTGCCACATTACCAGAACTAAGTATAACACCATTAGCCAAAGGGAAAGTTGGATTTGTATTGGTAAAATAACCTATTCCATTTGTAGATCCAAAATTAGTTCCAGTACTCCATGTTATGTTTGACAAAGTTCCGGCACAAGCTGCAGATGCAGTAGAACCGAATAAAACATTCTGTACAAGTTGAGGAACTGTATAAGTAGTAGTGTTTACATTTATCACTTGTGAAAATCCATTTAAATGGAAGAATGTAATTGTAAACAAGAGTAATATTCTTTTCATATTTCGAAATTAAATAAAACATCATTTTTGTTAAGAAATAACGCCTTAAATGTTAATTAATTGTTTAAAACTTCAAATATAAACATTCCGAAAAAATAACTTTGTTAAATTTGTAGAAATTTATATAAAACACAATGAAACTCACGATAAAAGAAACACAAAACCCTACAATTTTAAAATTTGAATTTCCAGATTTTATAACTCAAAATGAAAGCTTTGAATACAAAAACATTGACGAGGCCAAAAACTCTCCTTTAGCACAACAATTATTCTACCTTCCATTTGTAAAAACAGTATACATCTCAAGTAACTTTATAGCTATCGAACGCTTTAGTATTGTAGATTGGAATGATGTAAAAGATGCTGTTGCAGAGCAAATTGAAGACTATGTAAAAACTGGCGGAAAAATAATTATTGAAGATGTTTTAAAACCAAAAAAATCAGCAATAACGGTTTATGGAGAAACAACTCCAAATCCTGCTACTCTAAAATTTGTTGTAAGTAGAAGATTAACAAAAACAGCTGTTGAGTTTAAAAACATAGATGAAACTACTCCTTCTCCGTTGGCTAAAGAACTGTTTCAATTTCCATTCGTTAAAGAAGTTTTTATCGATGAAAATTATATTTCTGTTACCAAATACGACATGGCAACATGGGAAGAAATCACTCTAGAAATCCGCACATTCATTAAACAATTTATAGAAAATGGCGGCACTGTTATAGATGAAACTCTTGTTATTGAAGACACTAAACAAGACAAACAGCAAATTAAAAATTTTGACAATCTTGACACCACTTCGCAACAAATTATTAACATCCTAGAAGAATATGTAAAACCAGCCGTTGCAGCCGATGGCGGAAATATATTATTTGACTCTTACGATGAAAATGAAAAACGCGTAAAAGTAATACTTCAAGGTTCTTGCAACGGTTGTCCTTCGTCAACTTTTACCTTGAAAAATGGTATTGAAAACATGTTAAAAGATATGCTAAACAATAAAGACATCATTGTAGAAGCGTTAAATGCATAAGTTTATTTTGGAGCGAAAGTCTAGTGATTTTCAAGCATCCATTTTCCTGCTTTCCTTTCCAATTTTTCTTTTTGTTGCCTCAGGCACTCGAAGGCAACAAAAAGAAAAATTTCCACTACAATCAGGGCTAAATAGCAATTGTATTGAATAAATTCAGTAGTTTTAACCAACCAATAACCAAAATACAAATGAAAAATTTTAAAACAATTTCTTCGTTCATTTTATTTTCATTGCTATTTGTTAGCTGTAAATCAGAAGTGAAATCAGTAGATTTTAAAAAAATAACCAACAACTATTTTGACGAAAAAAATGCACTAAACCCATTAGACGCAACACTCAACGGTCAAAACGAGTACAACGACCAACTTCAGTTTGAAATGACCTACTCGTACCGAAAAAAGCAAGCCGATTTTTTTGACAAATACGAATCTGAGTTAACAACTGTAGATTTCGAAAAACTATCAGACGAAGAAAAAAATAGCTTTGATATCATTAAATGGGAAGTTGCTGTGGGCAAAGAATTACTAAAGCAAAACGCCAATTTAATGCCTCTTCAACAATTTTGGGGAACACATTTAACCATGGCACAACTTGCTGGCGGCGAAAGTGCACAACCATTTAAAACCGAAAAAGACTATAAAAACTTCATAAAAAGAATGGATTTATATGCAACTTGGATAGATTCGGCTATGGTTTATATGAAAAAAGGAATTGACAGAGGTGTTATTTTACCAAAAGTACTATCAACTAAATTACTACCTCAATTTAGCGATATGATTACTAAAAAAACTGAAGATAATTTGTTTTACACTACTGTAAAATCAATGCCTGCAAGTTTTTCGGAAGCACAAAAAGAAACTATTAAACAAGAATACACCACAGCGATCCAAGAGAAACTAATTCCAAGATTTCAAAAAATGGTCGCTTTCTTAAAGTCCGATTATATTCCAGCTTCAAGAACCACAAGCGGCATTGGTAGTTTACCAAACGGAAACAACCTCTATAAAGTTTATGTAAAACAATGGACCACAACCGAAATGACTCCAGACGAAATTCACAATCTTGGGTTAAAAGAAGTAGCTCGTTTAAAATCGGAGATGGAAAAAGTAAAAGCCGAAGTTGGTTTTAAAGGAACATTAAAAGAGTTTTTTGATTATGTAAGAAACAAAGCCGAATTGAAACCTTTCAAAAAACCAGAAGAAGTAATTGCCAATTTTGAAAAAATTCATGCCATCATTAAACCAAATGTCGATAAACTATTTTCTTTACAACCAAAAACACCTTTCCAAATAAAAAGAACCGAAGCCTTTAGAGAAAAAACCTCAAGTGCCGAATATGTTCAAGGTGCAGCAGACGGTTCAAGACCGGGAACTTTTTACGTGCCAATTCCTAATGTAGCTGATTATAATTTCTATGCCGATGAAGATTTATTTCTTCACGAAGCCATTCCTGGACATCATTTTCAGATTTCATTACAACAAGAAAACAAAGAATTACCTAACTTTAGAAAATTCAATTGGTTTGGTGCTTATGGCGAAGGTTGGGCTTTGTACACAGAAAGTTTAGGCAAAGAACTAGGCTTATACAAAGATCCATATCAATATTTTGGGATGTTAGGTAGCGAAATGCATCGTGCTATTCGTTTGGTAGTTGATACTGGATTACATTCCAAAGGTTGGACGCGCGAACAAGCCATTCAATATTCGCTAGATAATGAAGCCGAAAGTGAAGCAAGCATTATTTCTGAAATTGAACGTTACATGGCCATTCCTGGTCAAGCTTTATCTTATAAAATTGGCCAATTAAAAATTATTGAACTTCGCAAAAAAGCCGAAAAAGAACTCGGCAACAAATTTGACATAAAGAAATACCATCAAATTGTTTTAGAATCTGGAGTAATGCCATTGGCACTTTTAGAGAAAAAAGTAGATAATTGGATAAAATCAAGTAAATAGAAAAACATCAAAAAAAAGCCGCAAA